>DATKNM010000041.1:0-28088 GCA_035541335.1 Binatia bacterium | reverse complement strand
GGGATGGTGTACTGGAACGGAAGCGATGAAGTCAGCCGAAGCCGCGCCCGATGAGTCTGCCTGTCTCCGGTTGAAGACCCGCGGCGGGTTCGAGATCGTCGTGCCGAACGATCTTTCCCTGATCACGCCCTACGTCTTCCTCGAGCAGGAGGATTGGTTCGAGGAGGAAGTGCCCTTCGTCCGGGAGATGCTGCGTCCCGGCGAGCGCGTAGTCGACATCGGCGCAAATTACGGCACCTATACGCTCTCCGCCGCGCGTCGCATCGGAGCCGAGGGCCGGGTCTGGAGCTTCGAGCCGGCCAGCAGCACGGCCGGCTATCTTGCCCGCAGCGTCGATGCCAACGGTTTCACCAACGTCTCGATCGTGCGCGCGGCGCTCTCCGATCGGGTCGGCAACGCCACACTGAAGCTCAGCCGCAACACGGAGTACAATTCCCTTGGTCATCTGGCGCAGGGTGAGGCGATGGAGACGGAGTCCGTCGCCGTCACCACGCTCGATGCCTGGGCGGCCGAGAACGGCTGGCCCGCGGTCGACTTCGTGAAGCTCGACGCGGAAGGCGAAGAGATCAACATCGTGAAGGGCGGCGGCACGTTCTTCACCCGGGTATCGCCGCTGGTGATGTTCGAGCTGAAGCACGGTCATGCGCGCAACGACGGTATCGCGGCGGCCTTTGCCGCGCTCGGCTATCAGCCCTATCGGCTGATCCCGGGTCTCGGCGTGCTGGCGCCCTATCGACCGGATCAGACGGTGGACGGCGCGCTCATCAACCTCTTCTGCTGCAAGCCGGATTGCGCCGCAGGGCTAGTCTCGCGCGGACTGCTCGCGACGGAAGCCCCGGACTTCAGGCCGGACCCAGGGACGCGCGGCTTGTGGCGCGCGCGGCTCGCCAAGCATCCGTACTCGGGAGATCGCCTGGCGACTTGGGCATCCAATATCGCTTCCGATCCGACATACGAACAGGCGCTCGATGCCTGGTGCGTCGCCATGGAACGAGCGCGGCCCACCGCTCAACGCGTCGCTGCCCTAGCCTGGTCCGTCGCGACCTTGCGGCGGCTGGCGGAAGCGAAGGCACGCCCGCCGGTGCTGCTTGCGTTGGCGCGCGCGGCGCGCGACTTCGGCTTGCGAAACATCGCGGTGGCGGCCTTGCGCCATCTCAAGGGCCGGTTCGACCAGGAAGCCTTCGACCCCGATCTTCCCTTCCTGGCGCCCGCGTCGCGCTTCGATGCCCTTTCGCCCGGCGGCCGCTTTGCCGAATGGTGCAAGGCCGGAATCCTCGAATCGCTGCTCGACTGCAGCGCCTTCTCCTCCATGTTCGAAGGCTTCGACGGCGCCGTCCTCGCGGCCGCCTGCGCCACCGGCTTCCAGGACCTGAGACTGGACCGTGCACAGCAACTCGTGCGCCTGCGCCGGGGGCAGCCGGCGGCGCTACCGCTGCCCGCCCGGATGCTTCAGGAGACGCCGGACAATCTCAATGCCGTGTTCTGGAACCGGCTCGCTCTTGCGGACCTGCCGGTTGCACAGCTCCTCGATATGCTCCCCGAACTTGGCCGCGTGAACATCGTCGATATCGGCGCCATGGCACTCGGCGAGGAGGCCGAGCCCTATCGGCCGCTGCTGCGGCTCGGCAAGGCGCGGGTGGTCGGCTTCGAGCCGAACGAGAAGGAATGCGCCAAGCTCAACGCGACCGCCGGTGCCAACCGCTACTACCCGCATTTCATCGGCGACGGGTCGGAGCGGGTGTTCTACGAGACCAACATGCCGATGACAGGCTCGCTCTACCGGCCGAACAAGCCGCTGGTTGAAAAGTTCAGCTTCCTCGCGGAGCTGACGAAGCTGGTTGCCGAGCATCCCGGTATCAAGACCCGGCGGCTCGATGACCTCGCGACCCTCGACGGCTTGGACGATCTCGACCTCATCAAGATCGACATCCAGGGTGGCGAGCTCGACGTGTTCCGGGGGGCCGCGAAGGCGCTGGCCTCGGCGGTCGTGATCATCACCGAAGTCGAGTTCGTACCGATCTACGAGAACCAGCCCCTGTTCGGCGACATCGACCGTCATCTGCGCGAGCGGGGATTCCAGTTCCATACCTTCCTCGGAATGGGCCGGCGCTTCTTCCGGCCGTTCAGCGCCCCCAGCCAGCCCGGCGCCGCATTCCGGCAGATGCTCTGGACCGATGCTGTTTTCGTCAAGGATTTCATGAACCTGGACCGCCTTTCCGACGACAAGCTGCTGAAGATGGCGGTGATCCTGTCGGGGACGCTGGAGTCGCACGACCTCGCTGGCCTCGCGCTGGCGGAATATGATCGCCGGCACGGCACCCGGTATGCGGAGCGCTATGTGAATCTGGTTCTGGCCAACAATGCGAAGGCACGTCAGGCGACGCCCGGGAGCGCCGCCAATCATCCCGAAGAGCGGCGCCCCGAGGATCTGCTATGACCACGATCGCAAAGCCGCGCGCCACGGCGATCCGCCTCGCCCTTCGGAGCAGCCGCGCACACATTGTCGCCGCCAGCTTGTTCAGCCTCGGCATCAACCTGCTTTACCTGACGCCGACCATCTACATGCTGCAGGTCTACAACCGGGTGATGAACAGCGGCCATATCCCGACCTTGATAATGATCTCGCTGGCGGCGTTGCTCGGCATGCTCACCCTCGCGGTGCTGGAGGCGGCGCGCAATCACATCCTGGTCCGCCTCAGCAACCATCTCGACGTCGTGCTGGCCGGCGAGATCCTGCGCCGGCAAATCGAGATCACCAACGTGATCGGCGAGCGGCCCGGGATGGTGCGCGATCTCGACTCTTTTCGCGGTTTCCTGACCCAGACCGGCGCATCGGCGATCTTCGACATGCCCTGGCTGCCGATCTACCTGTTGGCCTGCTTCATGCTGCACCCGGTCCTCGGGCTGGTCGCCTGCGTCGCCATGGCGATCATGGTGGTGCTGGCCTTCACCAACGAGATCGTGACTTCGAAGTATCTGCGCCGCTCCGAGGAATCCGCGCGCAAGAATTACGGCTTCACCGACGCCAGTCTCCGCAATGCCGAGGTGATCCAGGCCATGGGCATGCTGCCCGGCTTCCTGCGGCGCTGGTCGATCAGCCGCGAGGAGATGCTGCGCCAGCAGACCCGGGCCAGCGAGCTCGGCGCCTACCTCTCGGGGTCAATCCGTTTCTTCCGGCTCTCGCTGCAGAGCGGCATCATCGGCATCGGCGCCTGGATGGCGATCGAGGGCGAAGTGACGGCGGGCGTGATCTACGCCGCTTCGATCCTGCTCGCGCGCACCATTTCTCCGATCGAGCAGCTGGTCGCCGGCTGGCGTTCCTTCGTCGGCGCCCGCGGTGCGATCAAGCGCATCAACGAGCTCCTGGCCTACGAGCCGAACTCGGATCCCATGCGGCTTCCGGCGCCGCGAGGCATGCTGTCGGTCGAGACCGTCGGCTTCGTGCCACGCGGCGGCACGAAGCCGACCCTGCACAACGTCAGCTTCGTCCTGCAGCCGGGCGAGCGTCTGGCGGTCGTCGGGCCCAGCGGCGCCGGCAAGTCCACGCTGGCGCGGTTGATCGTCGGTGTCTGGCGGCCGCGGGCCGGCTCGGTGCGGCTCGACAGCGCCGACGTCTACTTCTGGGAGCGTACGGATTTCGGCCGCCACGTCGGCTACCTGCCGCAGGAAGTCGAACTGTTCGAGGGCACGATCCGTGACAACATCGCGCGCTTCAGCGATGCCAGCCCGGAGCAGGTGGTGGAGGCGGCCCAGCGTGCCGGCGTGCACGATCTCATCCTGCGCCTGCCGGAGGGCTATGACACCGAGATCGGCGTCGCCGGCAGCGTCCTCTCCGGCGGCACGCGGCAGCGCGTCGGCCTTGCCCGCGCGATCCTCGGCAATCCCAAGCTTCTGGTGCTGGACGAGCCCAACTCGAACCTCGATTCCGACGGCGAGCGCGCCCTGCTCACGGTCCTCAATGACTGCAAGGATCTCGGCACCACCACCATCGTCATATCGCACCGTTCCGGCGTCTTGAGCGCGGTCGATAAGGTCCTGCTGCTCCGTGACGGAACCGTCGAGCGCCTCAGCCCGCGCGCCGAGTTCCTGGCGGCACTGGGGCAGCCGGACCCGCAGGCCCGGATCGCCAGCCAAAGCGGGGGAGGGAACACGAAATGACTCTCGCCCCGGTTCCGCAATCCACCCGTGCCCTCGACCAGATGCGGCAGATGCCGCACCTCCTGGGCGGCCCGGTCCCGACCAGCCCTTGGCCGGTGATCTGGGTCGGGGTCGGCGTCATGATCCTCTTCTTCGGCGTGCTCGGCGGCTGGGCGGCGGTGGCGCCGCTCGCCAGCGCCGTGACCGCCGCCGGCACGCTCGCCGTCTCCGGCGAGAACAAGGTGGTGCAGCATCTCGACGGCGGGATCATCCGCGAGATCCTGGTGAAGAACGGCGACAAGGTGAAACAGGGTCAGATCCTGCTGCGCCTCGACGATACCCAGGCCAAGGCCTCGGTCGAGCTCCTTCGCGCCCAGTATCTCTCCTTCCTGGCCCTCGAAGCGCGACTGCAGGCCGAGCGCGACGATCAGGGCACCATCGTTTTCCCGAAGGCGCTCCTGGATGCCGCCGGCCAGGACGACGTCCAGGAAATGATGACCGGCCAGACCAACCTCTTTCAGGAGCGCAAGCGCACCTTGGACGGGCAGGTCTCGGTCCTCGAGCAGCGGATCAAGCAGCTGAAGCAGCAGATCGGCGGCGCCTCGGTGCAACAGCAGGCGCAGGACGAGCAGCTGGCGCTGATCCAGGATGAGCTCAACAGCGCCCGCCAGCTCTATGATAAGGGCTATGTCCCGAAGACTCGCATCCTGGAACTGGAGCGCGCCGCCGCCGCCTTGAGCGGGCAGAGCGGGCAATATCGCAGCAGCCAGGCGAGCACCCAGCAGGCGATCGGCGAGGCGCAGTTGCAGATCCTGCAGCTGAAAAAGGAGCGCCTCTCGGAGGTCACGCAGGATCTCAGCGACACCCAGGACAAGATCAACGCCATGGAGGAGCGGCTGCACTCGGCGAACGACGTGCTGGCGCGGACGGTGATCGCCGCACCGGCCGCCGGCACCGTCCTCAACATGACCGCGAACACGATCGGCGGCGTCGTCGCCCCGGGGGGCCGGATCCTGGAAATCGTCCCGGGTGACGTGCCACTGGTGATCAATGCGGCGGTGCGGCCCGAGGACATCGCCGACATGAAGCCGGGTCTGAAGACCGAGATTCGCCTCACCGCCTACAACCAGCGCTCGACCGGGATCCTGCACGGCACTCTGACCGAGATTTCCGCCGACCGGATCGTGAGCCAGCAGGATCCCAAGGGCCATTTCGAGATCAAGACCGTCATCACCGACGATCTCTCCCAGACGCCGGGGATCGAGATCGTGCCGGGCATGCCGGCGATCGTCACGATTCCTGTGAAGCAGCGGACCGTTCTGGAATACATTGTCGGGCCATTGACGGATTATTTCGCTTCCGGCATGCGTGAGAAATAGCGCGCGCAGAGGGAGCCGGGGGAGAGCATGAACGACTGGAGCCAGGGTTACGTCCACGACATCACTTATACGCACGGCTTCTACCGGGAGCTGACGCCGGCGCTGCTGAACTACGCGCTGACCCTCGGCGGCTTCGAGGCGCCGGCGCTCGATCGGCCGTTCAATTACTGCGAGCTCGGCTCCGGCCAGGGAGTCTCGGCCAATATTCTGGCCGCCGCCAATCCCAATGGGCAGTTCTGGGCCACCGACTTCAACCCCAGCCATGCCGCCAGCGCGGCGCACCTCGCCGACGGCGGCGGCCTCACCAACATCCGCTGCCTCGACAAGTCGTTCCAGGAGTTCCTCGAGGCCGATACGCCGCAGTTCGATTACATCACGCTGCACGGCATCTACTCCTGGATCAGCCCTGAGAGCCGCAAGGCGATCGTCGATGTGATCGCCTCCAAGCTCCGGGTCGGCGGCGTGGTCTATATCAGCTACAACACGCTGCCCGGCTGGGCGGCCGCGATGCCGCTCCGCCAGCTGCTCTCCGATTTTGCCGACGGCAAGGACGAGCAGTCGGAGCGGCGGGTGGAGAAGGCGATCGCCTTCGCCGACAAGCTGCGCGAGATCAAGGCCGGCTACTTCGCCGACAATCCGCGTCTCTCCGGTCGGCTCGACAAGATCAAGGGCATGTCGCGCGCCTATCTGGCGCACGAATATCTCAACCGCTATTGGACGCCGTTCTATTTTTCCGACGTGGCGCGCGATTTCGGCGCTGCGAAGATGAGCTTCGCGGTCTCCGCCCATCTCGGCGACCACATGGACAATGTGGCGCTGCCCCAGCCGGCCCAGGCGCTGCTGGCCGAGATCGCCGATCCGGTGCGGCGGCAGCAGGCCCGGGACTATGTGATCAACCAGCAGTTCCGGCGCGACGTCTTCGTCAAGGGCACGATCCCGCTGAACCCGGTGCAGCGCAGTGCGGCGTTGAGTGCGACACGGCTCGTCCTGATGAAGCCCAAGGGCACTGTCAGCATGGAGGTTCCGTTCCCGGTCGGCGTCTGCAAGCTCCGGCCGGACGTCTATGGTCCGATCCTAGACCAGCTCGCACAGAAGCCCTGCACGCTGCTCGATTTGATCAAGGCACTGACGCCGCAGAAGATCGATCATAATTCGATCATGCAGGCTGCCAGCGTGCTGGTCTCGACCAGCGATGCCGCACCGGCCCTGCCGGAAGCGTCGGAGGCGGAGCGGAAGGTGCAGACGGACAAGTTCAACCTGTCGCTGATGCAGCGCGCCATGGCCAGCGGGGAGATCAACTATCTGGCCTCGCCCGTGACCGGCTCGGGCGTTCCGGTGGCACGGCTCGAGGCGCTGATGCTCCTGGGGCGCCAGCGCAACATCGACCCGGCGAAGTTCGTCTGGCAGACCGTGGCGCCGCAAGGCATCCGGCTGATGGTCGAGAGCAAGCGCCTGGAGACCGAGGCCGAGAACCTTGCCGAGCTCGGCAAGAGGGTAGAGCAGTTCGATGCGGAGCGCCTGCCGATCCTGAAACAGCTCGGCATTGCCTGAGCCGAGCATTGTCGACGCTGGTGCTGATTTATTGCCCATCAGTTGGGCATATGATCTAGTCTGAGCCTTTCGACCCGTACCTGGGAGAGGGGCCGGACGGCCCGGTCATGACGTCCTTCGATCTCATCATTTTCGACTGCGACGGCGTGGTGGTGGACAGCGAGATCCTGAGCTGCGGCTGCCTCCTTTCTCTGTTGCGCCAGCACGAGATCGAGACCGACCTCGCCGAGATCTATCAGCGCTTCCTCGGCCGCAGCTTCCAGGCGGTGGCCGACCAGTTTCTGGTCTGGCGCGGCGAGCCGATTCCGGGTGACTTCCAGGCGAAGCTCGAGGCGGCGGTACGACTTGCCTTCTCGGCCTCGCTCCACGCCATGCCCGGCATCATCGATCTGCTGGATTCCCTGAAGATGCCCTACTGCATCGCTTCTTCCAGCAATCTCGACCGGGTCCAGCTGTCGCTTTCCCTCGCCAAGCTCAGCGATCATTTCAAGGACCGCGTGTTCACCGCCCAGATGGTACGCCAGGGCAAGCCGGCGCCGGATCTCTTCCGGCACGCTGCAGCGGTCATGGGCGTCAGTCCGGAGCGAGCCCTGGTGATCGAGGACAGCGTTTCCGGCGTCGCCGCCGGGAGGGCCGCCGGCATGACGGTCTGGGGCTTCACCGGTGGCAGCCATTACGCCGGCCGCGATGGGAAGGCGCTTCTCGGCCCTTCCGGCGCCGCGTTGATCTTCGATAAGATGTCCGACTTGAAGCGCCGTCTCGCGAGCTGATGTCCATGGCCGTCCCCGACAATGAACGTTCGAAGCTCGACGATGCGGCGCGGGCCGGCTGGCTCTATTACATCGCCGGCAACACCCAGGACGAGATCGCTAAGAAGCTGAAGGTGAGCCGGGCCACAGCGCAGCGCCTGGTCTCGCTCTGCCTCTCCGAGCGCCTCATCACCTTCAAGCTGGAGCATCCGATCGCCGCCTGCATGGAGCTGGCGGCCCGCCTCACCGACAAGTATCAGCTCCGTCATTGCGAGGTCGTGCCGACCGACGCGGTGACACCGACCTCGGTCACCGGCGTGGCGCAGCGGGCCGCGGCGCTGCTGGAGGCGACGTTGCGCGCCGAGAAGCCGGCGATCGTCGCGATCGGCACCGGCCGCACCATGCGCGCCGCCGTGGAGCAGATCCCGCCGATGGACTGCCCCAACCACCAGGTGGTCTCGCTGGTGGGGAACATCTCGCCGGACGGCTCGGCGAGCTTCTTCGACACGCTGGCGCGGCTCGCCGACCTCACCAATGCGCGACATTATCCGATGCCGCTGCCCGTCTTCGTCGCCTCGGATGCGGAGCGCCAGCAGCTGTTGAAGATCAGCCCGGTCTCCCGGGTCCGAGCCCTGGCCGAGCAGGCCGATCTCCGACTGGTCGGCATCGGCCAGATCGACCAGAACGCACAGGTGGTGCGCGACGGTTTCATTACACGCGACGAGCTCCTCGAGATGCTGCGCCTCGGTGCGGTCGGCGAAGTGATCGCCTGGGCGATCGATGCCGAGGGACGCATCATCCGGGGCGGCACCAACAAGCGGCTGACCAGCATGACCCTGCCGGTCCCCGCAACCTCTCTGACTGTCGGCGCCGCCCTCGGGCCCTCGAAGATCGCGCCGATCCGGGCCGCGCTGAAGGGCCGGATCGTCAACGGCCTCATCACCGACGAAGCCACCGCGAAGGCGTTGCTCAAGTCCTAGCCACTCAAGGACTGATTCCGGATTGCTGGCATGTCCGAATCGCGGCCCTCGCCGGTCCATCGCGATTGAGATGGTAGGACGCGTGCGGTAGGAACTGCGCTGTCACAGCGCCGTCAAGGCGCGGCCATAGACTGTGGCTCCTGTCCCCGCAGCACCGAAAGGTCCAATATGACTCTCTCCCTGCCTCAGCTTCCGTTCCCGATCGACGCCCTCGCGCCGCATATGTCGCGCGAGACATTGGAGTTCCATCACGGCAAGCATCACAAGACCTATGTCGACAAGGTGAACGCCCTCCTCGACGGCAAAGAGCTCGGCGGCAAGCCGCTGCCGGAGATCGTCCGCGCCGCCGCCAAGTCCGGCGACAAGGCGCTGTTCAACAACGCCGCCCAGGCCTGGAACCACGAGTTCTTCTGGAACTGCCTTGCGGCTCCCGGGAAGAAGCCGGACGCCGGCCTCGCCGCGGAGATCAACAAGGCCTTCGGCTCGCAGGAAGCGCTGATCAAGAAGCTGACCGACGAGGCGGTCGGTCATTTCGGCAGCGGCTGGGCCTGGCTCGTCTGGGAGGGCAACGGCCTCGCGGTGAAGTCCTACCATGATGCCGACACGCCGATCGCCCATGATGGCGTGAAGCCGCTGCTGACCCTCGATGTCTGGGAGCACGCCTATTACATCGACTATCGCAACGCCCGGCCCAAATTCGCCGAGGCGGTGCTCCACAACATCGTGAACTGGGACTTCGTCGCCAACAACCTGAAGGCCGCGAAGTAGCCGCGCGATCGCGCTTTCGACAGACCCAGGGCGCCGGCGGATTGAACCCGCCGGCGCCTTTTTCATTTTCCCCGCTCCGGGTTTTGCTGCGCTGCGGGATAGAATCTCCATTGACTCAGCCTCCGCCCGGTGTGAGCGTATATTCAACGTTGGAGCAAAAGTTCACACCGAACGTTCACAACGGTAGCTGGGAGGAAGAAATGAAACGCATTGTCGCGGGCGCGCTCAGCGCGGCCGCATTGCTCGCTGCCATTCCCGCCTTCGCCGAAACGACCCTGACCATCGCCACCGTGAATAACGGTGACATGATCCGGATGCAGGGCTTGACCGACGACTTCACTGCCAAGAATCCCGATATCAAGGTGAAGTGGGTGACCCTGGAGGAGAACGTGCTCCGCCAGAAGGTCACGACTGACATCGCCGCCAAGGGCGGGCAGTTCGACGTCCTGACCATCGGTACCTACGAGGTGCCGATCTGGGCGAAGAAGCATTGGCTGGTCTCGCTCGACAATCTGGGCAGCGACTACGACGTCGACGATCTGCTGCCGAAGATCCGCGACGCGCTCTCGGTCGACGGCAAGCTCTATGCCGCGCCGTTCTACGGCGAGAGCTCGTTCACCATGTACCGCACCGACCTCTTCCAGAAGGCCGGCCTCACCATGCCGGAGGCGCCGACCTGGGACTTCATCGTCGATGCGGCGAAGAAGCTGACCGACAAGGCGAACGGCGTCTACGGCATCTGCCTCCGCGGCAAGGCCGGCTGGGGCGAGAACATGGCCTTCCTGACCGCCATGTCGAACTCCTTCGGCGCCCGCTGGTTCGACGAGAAGTGGGAGCCGCAGTTCAACAGTCCGGAATGGAAGGAAACGCTCACCACCTACGTCAACCTGATGAAGGAAGCCGGCCCTCCGGGCGCCGCCTCCAACGGCTTCAATGAGAATCTTGCCCTGTTCAACGCCGGCAAGTGTGGCATGTGGATCGACGCGACGGTTGCCGCCTCCTTCGTCAGTGACCCGAAGCAGTCCAAGGTCGCGGACAAGGTCGGCTTCGCCCTCGCCCCCAACAAGGGCCTCGGCAAGAACGGCAACTGGCTCTGGGCCTGGAGCCTTGCGATCCCGGCCGGCTCGCAGAAGGTCGACGCCGCGGAGAAGTTCGTCTCCTGGGCGACCAGCAAGGGCTACACCGAGCTCGTGGCCTCCAAGGAAGGCTGGGCCAACGTTCCGCCCGGAACCCGGACCTCGCTCTACAACAATGCCGACTACCTGAAGGCGGCGCCGTTCGCGAAGCTGACCATCGAATCGATCAACTCAGCGGACCCGAGCCATCCGACGGTGAAGCCGGTACCCTATGTCGGTGTGCAGTACGCCGCCATTCCGGAGTTCCAGGGCCTCGGCACGACGGTGGGACAGCAGTTCTCGGCGGCGCTCTCCGGCGCCACCACCGTTGACGCCGCGCTGAGCCATGCGCAGTCCGCCGTCGAGCGCGAGATGAAGCGCGCCGGCTACATCAAGTAGCCGCGGCGATCCGATCATCGTGGGCCGGACGGGCTCTCCCTACCGGTAAACTCACGGCCATCCGATCGCACCATTGATCGGATGGCCGCCTCCTTTCGTCCACCGTTCGCAAGTCGAGGACGCCGAAGCAGGATATGGCGACGCAACAGACCAGGACTCTCGGCAGGATTTTGATCGCGCCCGCGGTCTCGCTCCTGTTCGTCTGGATGATCGTCCCGCTCGCCATGACGGTCTACTTCTCGCTGCAGAACTACAATCTGCTGAGCCCGGACGAGCAGAGCTTCGCCGGCTTCGACAACTTCGTCTACTTCCTGACCGATCCCTCGTTCATCGCCTCGTTGCTGAACACGCTGGTTCTGGTCGGCTCGGTGCTTGCGATCACGATCGTGCTCGGCATCTTCGTGGCGCTGCTGATGAACCTGCCGATCCTCGGCCGCAACTTTGTACGCCTTATGGTCATCGCCCCGTTCTTCATCATGCCGACGGTCAGCGCCCTGGTCTGGAAGAACCTGCTGATGCACCCGGTCTCGGGCCTGTTCGCCTGGATCGCCACCTCGCTCGGCCTGCAGCCGATCGACTGGTTCACCGACGATCCGATGCTGGCGATCATCCTGATCGTCTCCTGGCAATGGTTGCCCTTCGCGACGCTGATCCTCCTGACCGCCCTGCAGTCCCTGGACGAGGAGCAGAAGGAGGCGGCGGAGATGGACGGCGCCGGCCCGGTGTCGACCTTCTTCTACATCACGCTGCCGCACTTGGCGCGGCCGATCACGGTGGTGATCCTGATCGAGACGATCTTCCTGCTGACGGTGTTCGCGGAGATCTTCGTCACCACCGGCGGCGGCCCCGGCGAGCAGACCACCAACATCGCGTTCCTGATCTATTCCGAGGCACTGATCCAGTACGACGTCGGCGGCGCTTCCGCCGGCGGCCTGGTCGCGGTGGTCATCGCCAATATCCTCGCCTTCTTCCTGGTCCGCATCGTCGGCCGGAATCTGGAGGCCTAGCGATGGCACGTCAGACCACACCTGTCCGCTACGCCGTCGGCACCGGCGCCGCCTGGCTGGTCGGCTTCATCATCTTCTTCCCGATCCTCTGGATGATCCTGACCAGCTTCAAGACCGAGGTCGATGCATTCGCGACCCCGCCCCAGTTCCTGTTCTTCCATTGGACCACGGAGAATTACGGCGTCGTCCAGGGACGCAGCGACTACGTGCTGCATGCGATCAACTCCGTCATCACCGCCGGCGGATCGACCGTGATCGCCATGCTGATCGCGATTCCCGCCGCCTGGGCGATGGCCTTTGCGCCATCGAAGCGCACCAAGGATACCCTGCTCTGGATGCTCTCGACCAAGATGATGCCCCCGGTCGGCGTGCTGGTGCCGATCTATCTGATCTATCGCGACTTCGATCTCCTGGACACGCGTCTGGGGCTGGTCATCGTGCTCTGCCTCGGCAACTTGCCGATCGTGATCTGGATGCTGTTCACCTATTTCAAGGAGATCCCGAAGGACATCCTGGAGGCGGCGCGCATGGACGGCGCGACCATCCTGAAGGAACTGGTCTTCGTGCTCGCGCCGATGGCCGTGCCGGGGATCGCCTCGACGCTGCTCTTGAACGTGATCCTTGCCTGGAACGAGGCGTTCTGGACCCTCAATCTGTCGAGCTCCGCCGCGGCGCCGCTGACGACCTTCATTGCCTCCTATTCCAGCCCGGAGGGACTGTTCTGGGCGAAGCTTTCCGCGGCATCGACCATGGCGATCGCGCCGATCCTGATCCTCGGCTGGTTCAGCCAGAAGCAGTTGGTGCGCGGCCTGACGTTCGGCGCGGTGAAGTAGGGGAAAGCAATGGGCAGCATCACGCTGGAGCATGTGAAGAAGTCGTTCGGGGCCAATGACATCATCCCGGACGCGAGCCTGGAGATCACGGACGGCTCTTTCGTCGTCTTCGTTGGTCCGTCGGGTTGCGGCAAGACCACCTTGCTCCGGCTCATCGCCGGCCTCGAGGATGTCACCGGCGGCAAGATTCTGATCGACGGCGTCGACGTCACCGGCGTGCCGCCGGCGAAGCGCGGCCTTTCCATGGTGTTCCAGTCCTACGCGCTCTACCCGCATATGAGCGTCCGCGGCAACATCGCCTTCGGCCTCAAGATGGCGGGCGTCCCCAAGGCGGAGATCGACAAGAAGGTCGAGCACGCCGCCGGGATCCTCAACTTGACACCCTATCTCGAGCGCAAGCCCCGCGAGCTTTCCGGCGGTCAGCGCCAGCGGGTCGCGATCGGCCGGGCGATCGTGCGCGAGCCCAAGGCCTTCCTGTTCGACGAGCCACTCTCCAACCTCGACGCGGCACTCCGTGTGCAGATGCGCCTGGAGGTCACGCACCTGCAGCGCGAGCTCGCGACCACCGCGGTCTACGTGACCCACGACCAGGTGGAGGCGATGACCATGGCGGACAAGATCGTGGTGCTGAATGCCGGCCGCATCGAGCAATACGGCTCGCCGTTGGAGCTCTACGAGCATCCGGTCAACCAGTTCGTCGCGGGTTTCATCGGCTCGCCGAAGATGAACTTCATCGCCGGTGCGGCGGCGAAAGAGGCCGGAGCCGCCACCATCGGCATCCGTCCGGAGCACATCTCCGTCACGCGCGACGGCCAGGGTTGGGAAGGGACGGTGAACGTCGCCGAGCATCTCGGAAGCGATACGTTCCTCTATGTGGACGTTCCCGGCATCGGCATGCTGACCGCGCGCGGCGCCGGGGAGCTCGGCATCCACTCCAAGAACAAGGTCCGGCTGCTGGCGGAGCCGCAGCACATCCACCGCTTCGACGAGGCCGGCCGGACGATCAGGGCATGAAGACTGGGGCATGAGGCTGAAGGGCAAAGTCGCGGTTGTGACCGGCGGCGGTCGCGGTATCGGCCAGGCGATAGCCGCGCGCTATGTGGAGGAGGGCGCGCAGGTGGTGATCGCCGATCTCGCCCTCGACGAAGCGGAGCGGACCGCCAGGGAGCTTGGCGGCGCGGCCTTCGCGCTGCCGCTCGACGTCACCAAGCAGAGCTCGATCGATGCCATGGTGGCCGCCGTCGTCGCCAAGGCGGGCGGCATCGACATCCTGGTCAACAACGCCGCGGTCTTCGACCTGGCGCCCATCGTCGAGGTCACGGAGAAGAGCTGGGATCTGCTCTTCGCCGTCAATGCCAAGGGCCTGTTCTTCACCCTGCAGGCGGCCGCGAAGCGGATGATCGACCAGAATGCAGCCGACCCGTCCCGCCGCGGCAAGATCATCAACATGGCCTCCCAGGCAGGCAGGCGCGGCGAGGCGCTGGTGTCCGTATATTGTGCGACCAAGGCCGCGGTCATCAGCCTCACCCAGTCCGCCGGGCTCGATCTCATCAAGCACCGCGTCAACGTCAACGGCATCGCGCCGGGTGTCGTCGATACGCCGATGTGGGCCGAGGTTGACGCACTCTTCGCCCGATACGAGAAGCGCCCGATCGGCGAGAAGAAGCGTCTGGTCGGAGAAGCGGTGCCGTTCGGCCGGATGGGCAAGCCGGAGGATCATGCGGGCGCCGCGGTCTTCCTCGCCTCCGCCGATTCCGACTACGTGGTTGCCCAGACCTTCAACGTCGATGGCGGCAACTGGATGTCCTAGTTCCCCGTCCAACGCCTTGTCAGACCATCTGCTGAGAGAGATCATCATGTACCTGGAAAAGTTCAAGCTGAACGGAAAGATCGCCCTGGTGACCGGCGGCGGTCGCGCGATTGGCCTTGCCTGCGTCGAAGCGCTGGCCGAGGCGGGCGCCAAGGTCATCATCGCCGACGTCGATCCGGCCGTCGCCGCCGAGGGCGAGAAGGCGATGAAGGCGAAGGGTCACGCGGTCGAGACCGTGCTCATGGACGTGACCAAGCCGGCCCGGGTCACCGAGGTCGCCGACGACGTGGTGAAGCGACACGGCCGGATCGACATCCTGGTCAACAATGCCGGGATCGCCCGCAGCGAGACGCCGGCCGAGACCGTGACCGACGAGCACTGGCTGAACGTGATCGACGTCAACCTGAACGGCGTCTTCTGGTGCTGCCGCGCCTTCGGCAAGCACATGCTGAAGCAAAAGTCGGGCAACATCGTCAACATCGGCTCGATGTCCGGCTTCATCGTCAACAAGCCTCAGGAGCAGAGCTACTACAATGCCTCCAAGGCGGGGGTGCACCACCTGACCAAGTCGCTCGCGGCGGAATGGGGCGCCCGCGGCGTGCGGGTCAATGCGGTCGCCCCGACCTACATCGCGACGCCGCTCAATGCCTTCGTGAAGTCCAAGCCCGCGATGTACGAGGCTTGGATCGGCGGCACGCCGATGGGCCGCCTGGGCGAGGTCGAGGAGATCGCTTCCGTCGTCCTGTTCCTCGCCTCCGACGCAGCGAGCCTGATGACCGGGAGCATCGTCCTCGCCGACGGTGGCTATACCTGCTGGTAATCCCCAAGGGGAAGCCCTGGGTCTTTCCCTTACGGCGCAACTGCCACTACAATCGCGACAAATAAACCAGCGGCGGGGAAGCGGGCGTGAGCGGCGAGCGGGGACAGGCCTTCATCGGAGTCGATGTCGGCACGGCGAGCGCGCGGGCAGGCATCTTCGATGCCGCCGGCCGGCTGCTGGCGACCGCGCGGCACCCGATTCAGGTCTGGTACGAGCCGGGCGACATCGTCGAGCAGTCCTCCGAGGACATCTGGCGCGCCTGCGCGACCGCGATCCGCGCCGCCATGGCAGAAGCCAAGCTGGCGCCCGAGGCGATCGGCGGGATCGGTTTCGACGCGACCTGCTCCCTGGTGGTGCTGGGCGAGAACGCGCGGCCGTTGACCGTCAGCCGCTCCGGCGACCCGCAGCGCAACATAATCGTCTGGATGGATCACCGCGCGATCGCGCAGGCGGAGCGGATCAACCGTACCGGCCAGGCGGTGCTGCGCTATGTCGGCGGCATCATCTCTCCGGAGATGGAGACGCCGAAGATCCTCTGGCTGAAGGAGAATCTGCCGGCGACCTATGGGGCGGCGCGGCAATACTACGACCTCGCCGACTACTTGACGTATCGCGCGACCGGCGATGCCGCGCGCTCGGTCTGCACCGTCACCTGCAAGTGGACCTATCTCGCCCATGAGCGGCGCTGGGACGAAGGCTACTTCAAGGCGGTCGGCCTTTCGGAACTCGCCGCCGAGAGTTTCGCGCGGATCGGCGATCGCATCATCGAGCCGGCGACCGCTCTCGGCACGGGACTGACCGCAGCGGCGGCGGCCGATCTCGGCCTGAAGCCGGGAACGCCCGTCGGTGCGGCGCTGATCGACGCCCATGCCGGCGCGGTCGGTACGATCGGCGGCAGCGTCGATGGCGCAGGTGCACGCGACGTCAATGCACTGGACCGGCTGGCCTATATCATGGGCACCTCGGCCTGCATCATGGCCTCGACGGCGGAGCCGCGCTTCGTACCCGGCGTCTGGGGCCCCTACTTTTCGGCCATGCTGCCCGGCCGCTGGCTCAACGAAGGCGGCCAGTCGGCCGCCGGCGCCGGAATCGATCATCTGGTCCGCTCGCACCCGGCCTATCCCGAGGCCGCGGCGGCGGCCGAGGGCGCCGGGCTCGGCCTGTTGGAGTTTCTCGAGCGCCGAGCCGTGGAGCGCAGCCCGTCGCTTTCCGAGGCGGCGCGCCTTGCCCGAGATGTTCATGTGCTTCCGGAGTTTCTCGGCAACCGCTCGCCTTTCGCCGAGCCGGATGCCAAGGCCGTGGTGGCTGGCCTCGATCTCGAGCGCGGCATCGAGAGCCTGGAGGCGCTCTACGTTGCCGGCCTTTGCGGGCTGGCTTACGGCCTGGCGGATGTGGTCGATGCGATGCGCGCGAAGGAGATTCACTGCGATCTGATGGTGATCAGCGGCGGCGCCGCCCGCAGTCCGCTGGTGCGCCAGATCATGGCCGATACGACCGGCCTTGCCGTGGCGCTGCCGGCGACGCCGGAGCCGGTGCTGCTCGGCGCAGCGATGCTGGGGGCCGTCGCCGGCAACGCCTACCCTTCCGTCGATGCCGCCATGCAGGCGATGTCGCGGATCGGCGAGATCGCGCAGCCCAGCCCCTCCGGACTTGCCGAGTTCCACGCCGCCAAGCGGCGGGTCTACGCCTTGATGCGCAAGCTGGATCGCGAGAGCCGCACTGTCATGCGGGAGAGTTAGCCTAACTCCGGCTCGAACCGAGCGTTTCCGGGTCGCCGTCGTCCTGACGGCCGCCTGCAGCGTCCATCGAGGTCCGGCGCCAGCGCCAGGTGAGATCGAACTCGCGGATCTCCGAAGGCGGCATCGGCTTCGCGATGTAATAGCCCTGGACCTCGTCGCAGCCGAGCTGGCTGGCGAAGTTCAGCGCGAAGGCGTCCTCCACCCCCTCCATCACGCAATGCATCTCCAGATTCTGCGCGAGCTGCACCAGCGAACGGACGATGACCGCATTCTCGCTCGATTTCTGCAGGGTGCCGACGAACGATCGGTCGATCTTCAGCTCCGAGAACGGCATCTGCCTGAGGCGCACCAGCGAGGAATGGCCGGTGCCGAAATCGTCGATCGAGAGCCGGAAGCCGATCAGGCGCAGGCGGGTCATGGTCTCGGCCGCCGCCAGGTTGTCCCGCTCGACGCTGCTCTCGGTCATCTCCAGGATGATCGTTGGGGCGGGAACGTTCTGCTCGGTGCAGAGCGCTTCCAGCCGATCCGGCAGCTCGCGGTCGAAGGACTCGCTGGCGGAGAGATTGATCGCGATGTCCAGCTCCCGTCCGGCATCGCTCCAGGCGCGGCGCTGCTCGATGGCGCTGCGACAGATCCGGTCGTTGAGTTCCGGCATGATACCCGCCTCCTCCGCGATCGAGAGCACGAGCTCTGGCGACACCGGGCGGCCGGCGGCATCCTTGCATCGGAGCAGGGCCTCGACGCCGCAGAAGCTGGCGTCCGACAACCGGATCTTCGGCTGGTAGTGCAGGATCGGCGCATGGTCGGCGATAGCCTTGCGGAGGCTGTCCGCCGAGAACGGCATGCTGGCGCTATGGAGTCCCGCCAAGGTCCGGCGCAGGTCCTCGAAGCGGACCGGCTTCTGCAGTACGGCGCCGATGTCGAGGCCGCGCTGGCGGGCGATCTCGCCCGAGACCTCCAGCAGGCGGCTGTCGCTGCCGGAGAGGATCACGATCTTCGCCTTGATACCGAGCGTGGCCAGACCTTGAATCAGCTGCACGCCGTCGCCGTTCGGCATCTGCATGTCCATCACGATGATGGAAGGCGTCAGTGTCTTCAGCTTGTTGAGGGCATCGCGTCCGGAGACGGCGCCGACCGCCTGCATGCCGACGGATTCGGCGACATGTTGGACGAAATTGCAGATTCCGGGCTCATCATCGACGATCAGAGTGATCGGTCGGCTCTGCCTTGAGACTTCCATCGGACCTCGCTCTTGGTGCTTGGCTCCGTCGGAATGCCAGCCTAGGACCGATCCCTTAAGAACCTATTGCGCGAAGTTCCCTCAATAGGAATATACTCCACATGAGTGTACCCGCTGTCGCGCCGTCGCAGCCTCGATGCGGCGTGCCTGAACTCGGTGGTGATCAGAGAATCCAATGAAATCAACAATAAATCGTGGCCACATCATCGACCCGGGGAAGGGACGCGAACGGGAATAACGCCGACCCGGTCTCCGAGTTTCATGATCGGCGACAAATATAGTTAGCCGTTCAATTTGGCCAGCGCGTCCTGGATCTCCTGCTTGCGGCCGGCATCGGCATCCTCGCGTCCGGGGCGCGGCGGGGCCTGCAGGGCCTTCTCGAAGTACAGCTTGGCCTTCTTCTTGTCGCCCTGCTCGACCATGAAGTCGCCGTAGAAGAAGTTGACGTCCATCGCAGTCGGCGAGATCGCCATGGCCTTGTCGAGGTATTGCTTCGCGACCTTGTCGCTGCCGAAGCCGATCGGCCATCCCGGGACCTTGTAATAGAGCACGCCGAGCGACGTGTAAGCACCGGCGTCGAGCACCTTGTCGTCGATCTTCACCGCCTGCAATGCGAGATCGCGCGCCTGGGTGGCGACGTCGACCGCGCCGAGCCCACCCTTCACCTTGGCATAGCAGCTGAGGATGATCGCCTCCCAGATCCGCGGCTCGGCGGCGCCGGGATACTGCTTCACCAAGGCATCCGCCTGGGCGATCAGCCCAGGATATTGTGCGGCCTGCTGGTCCTCGGTCGCCTGGTAGTAGACCTTGGCCCATTGATGGCCGAGCGTGCCGATCGCGGATGCCATGTCATCCGCCGCCGCCGCGTGAATCCCCACAGCTGCCAGCAGCGCGGCGGAAACGAACGTGCTTCGGATCTTCATCATGCATTCTCCTCTCGTCGTCGGAAATCAGCGGATCCGCTTGGCCGGCTCCACGTGATCCAGCATGCGCCGGTTGAGCGTCGCGAGGCTGGAATCGACCAGGCGCGGGAACAGCGCGTTCAACCGCAGCAGCAGGCGCTCCATGCCGCCGATCGTATGCTCGGCCTTGCCCGCGTTGATCGTCGCGGCGATGGCCCGGGCCACCGCTTTCGGCTCGTCGATCTTCATCCCGACCGCCTTCGCCATCCGGTCCATGGCGCCGGAGTTGAGAGCAGTGCGGGTGTAGCGCGGCGCGATGTAGGTGACGGCGACACCGCTGCCCTTCAGCTCGCGGCGCAGCGCTTCGGAGAATCCGCGCAAGCCGAACTTGGTCGCGCAGTAGACGGCAAAGCCGGCGAAGCCGACGCCGCCCATCACCGAGCCGATGTTGACGATGCGTCCCCGCCGCCGCACCAGCATCTCCGGCAGCGCGGCGCGGGTCAGCAGCACCGGCGCCAGGAAGTTGGTGAGGATCAGCCGCTCGATGGTCGCAGGCTCGGCGGCGGCGAAGCGCTGGAAGTCGTTGACGCCGGCGCAGTTGATGACCACGTCGATCGGCCCCTGCTCGGCGATCGCCCGTTGCACCAGGTCGCGGCAGGACTCCGCGGCGGTCAGGTCGGCGCCAAAGGTCGAGACCGCCGCGGCCTCGCTGGCGAGCTCCGCCGCCAGCCCCTGCAGGCGCTGCGGATCGCGCGCGGCGAGGCTGAGGCGCGTGCCGGCATCGGCGATCGCCTGGGCGGTCGCTGAGCCGATGCCGCCGGTGGCGCCGGTGATCAGGATATGGCGGGTCTTCTCATGCATCTGCGGTCCGTCAGCTGATCGAGCGGAAGATGTCGCCATAGAGGCGGAAGAAAGTCTTGGCGGCGCGGATCACATCTGCGCGATCACCATCCTCTTCCAGCCGGTTCATCAGTCGCGCGAATTGCGCCGTGTGGTCGATGTCGAGCGCACCATGCGAGCGCAGGTAGGTGAAGGCCTTGTCCGGCAGGTTGAGCGCCTGCTGAAGGCTATCCGCGGCCTGGCTGGCGAGGGCGACGCTGGTGCCCTCCAGCACATGCGCCATGCCCCAGAAGCCGAGCGGGTTCCGCCGCTGCACGGTGTCGAAGGCGTAGCCGACCATGACGTCGGTCGCCATTCCGGGCTCCGAGCGTCTGACCGCACCAGCGTCGGCGCCACAGGCGGCGAGGTCGTCGAGGATCCATTCGTCGTGACCGATTTCGTCCTCGATGTAATCGACGGAAGCCTGGCGCAGCCAGTCCAGGCGCTCGGGAAGGCGCGCGGCGCAGATCATCAGCAGCGGCACGGTGTGCCGGACGTGGTGATAGGCCTGGGTGAGGAAGTCGACGTACTGTGACCTGGTCACGCGGCCGCCCAGCGCTGCCTGGATGATCGGGGTGGTCAGCAGGGCCTGGCGGTCCGGAGCGGTCGCCGCCAGCAATTCGTCATGAAACATGTGTGCCTTCATTCTGGTAAAGCCGCTCCA
This sequence comes from Binatia bacterium, assembly GCA_035541335.1. Classification (GTDB taxonomy): domain Bacteria; phylum Pseudomonadota; class Alphaproteobacteria; order Dongiales; family Dongiaceae; genus Dongia. The sequence goes on along the minus strand of DATKNM010000041.1, from coordinate 7,116 downwards.
GGCGCTCGCCGTAGGTCGCCAGGATCTCGGCGCGACGCAGCCGGCCGTTCGGGGTCATCATGCCGTTCTGCGGCAGGAAGGCCTCGCTCGCCAGCAGCCAGCGACCGATGCGTGCATAGTCGGGCAGCCTGTCGTTCGCCTTGCGGATGTCGGCCTCGACGCTGGCCGGGTCATTCAGTCGCGGCACGATGATGGCGGCGTTCCAGGGCCGCGCCTCGCCGAACACCGCGGCCTGCGCGATCGACCCTTGCGCCGTCAACTCGCATTCGACCCATTCCGGCGCCACGTTCCGGCCGAAGGCGGTGATGAACATGTTCTTCTTGCGGCCGTCGAGATGTAGATACCCGTCGGCGTCCAGGTGCCCCAGGTCACCGGTCGGCCAGAAGCCGTCGGATCGCGGTTCCGCCTTCCCATCGGCGCCGAGATAGCCCTCGCACACCGCGCCGCGCGCCAGGATCTCGCCGTCGGAGCCGAAACGAATCTCGGCATGGGGTAGGGGACGGCCGACACTGCCCGCGCGGTTCCGGGCGGGTCCGTTGAAGGCGATCACCGAACTCAGCTCGGAGAGTCCGTAGCCCTGGTAGACCGGCACGCCGAGCGCATCGGCGGCGGCCAATACGGCGGCGGCGATCGGCGCGCCGCCGACCGCGACCAGCCGCAAATGCGCAGGGCGACGGCCGGTGGTCTGGACGGCGTGAAGCAGGCCGGCGAGGGTCTGCGGCACCGTCACGACCGTGGTTGCGCGATATATCTCGATCGCGGCCAGCATCGCCAGGGGATCGAGATTGGACGAACCGCGCAATCCGACCTCGGCAAGGTTCGGCACGAAGGATGCGGCGCCGGCGCGGATCGGCACGTCGATCCCGGCGATATTCTCGAGCAAAGTCGCCAAGGGCAGCAGGCAGAGATGCCGGTCCTCGGCGCGGCCGGCGCTTACCTCCAGGAGAGAGGCGGCGACCCGGTCGATCGCCGCGTCGGCGAGGCAAACGCCTTTCGGCGCGCCGGTCGTGCCGGAGGTGAAGGTGACCTTGCGGGTGCGTCCCGGTAGCGCAGCGGCGATGGTGGGCACCGAGAAACGCAGCAGATTCGCGGGCTGGCCGATGACATCGGCGACGTCTCCGGCACTCCACGCGTCGGCGATCCGCTCCGGCTGGTCCGTGATCAGCATGTCGACGCCGGAGACCGCGATCACATGGGCGACCTGCTGTGCGCTGAAGAAGGAGGGAATCGGGACCAGCACGACACCGGCAAGCCGCGCCGCGAGATCGACCACGACCCAGCCGATTCCGTTGTCGAGCAGCAGGCCGCAGCGCGCTCCCGCTTGTGGAAACAGCGCGGCGGCGGACGCGATCGCCATATCCAGGAGCGCGCCATAGCTGAGCATCGTGACGCCGTCGCCGCAGGCGATCGACGCAGGCTGCGCCGCGGCGCGGCGTTGCAGCACCGCGAGGAGATCGGTCATGGCGCGCTTGCCTGGACGCGGCATCCCGCCAGCTCGGTCTTGCAAGTCCTTTCCCGCGCCCGCAGTGCGTGATAGCCCTCGGCGATGTTGCCGGCCATCACGATCGGCCGCCCCTCGAAGTAGCGGCCCCAGGCTTGGCGTTCGGCGGGGCTCAGGCGCTCCGGCGTTGCGCGCGCGAGTTCGATCGGATGCAGGCCGAGCCGGTGGAAGGCCGCGCGCAAGGCCGCGACGCCGGTGAAGGTCACCCATTCGAAACCCGCCTCGTAGAGATGGCGGGTCAGCAGGGCGATCATGGAACGCGCGCCGCCCGGGCGGGCGGCGAGATTGCCGACCTCGACGATGCTGTCCCGTGCCACCGGCCGTCCGGCCAGCGCCGAGATCCGCTGCTCGACCGGCTCGTCGAGATAGCACTCCATAAAGAGCCGGGAAGTCGCCGCCTCGCGCAGACCGAAGGCGGCGACGATCTGGTCCTCGGCGCCGCGCAGCGAGAACAGTTGCGGCATCAGATGGTCGAGCCGCGCATCGTAATCGTCCAGGAACCTGTTGCGAATGAATTGCGACACGCCCGCGCGATCATGGGATTCGTGCTGCAACAGGCGGAGCTCGGACGAAGGCTTGGCTCGTTCGCTCGACATTGGAACCGTGCTGTGCTTTTTCGAAGGACCCGATGCTAGCGGGCGCGACTTACTGCACTCTGTCCCGCTGCATCGCAATAACCGGTCCAGCTGGGAATGCCGCGCTTGATCCACATCAGTGGGCGACTATGGTGTCGCCTGATACGACGGCAGGGCGCGGAGTCGGATGGCGGCTGAAGGGCAGGGACGATACCGACGCTGGCGGACGCCGGCCTCGCTGATGCTGTCGCTGGCGGTGGTGGGGCTCGCCGGCTACGGCCTCCATCATGCGCTGCGCCACGTCGATCCGCGCTCCGTCATGCTGGCGCTGGGCGATCTCAGATGGAGCCAGGTGCTGCGGGCGGTGCTCTTCACCGGCGGCAGCTTCCTCGCGATCGCCGGCCAGGAATACTTCGCCCTCCGGACCGCAGGACGGCCGCTCTCCTTTCCCTGCGCCGGGTTCGGCGGCTTCCTCGCGCAATCCATCGGTCATTCCACCGGCTTCTCCGTTGCGGTCGGCGGCGCCCTCAGGTATCGCCTCTATTCCCTGTTCGGCGTCCGCTTCAGCGATGTCGCCAAGGTCCAGGCCTCGTTCAGCGGCACGGTCGCCCTGGCACTCTGTCTCCAGTTTTCCGCGGCGATGCTGCTGCATCCGGCGCTCGCCGACCATGTGGTCACGCTGCCGCCCTATCTGATGCGCGGGGTCGGCGCGCTGCTGGCCCTGGCGGTGCTGGGTGTGCTGGCGGCGACGCTCCGCAAGAAGCCGGTCGACGTCTTCGGCCGGCATTTCGAGCCGCCACCCTTCTGGTGCCTGCTGCCCCAGGTGCTCTGCTCGGTCGCGGACATTGCCTGCCTCGCGGCCGCCGCCTACTCGCTGCTGCCGCCCGAGCTCGGCGCGGACTATCCGACCGTGCTCGGCATCGCCGTGGTCTCGCTCACGCTCGGCATCGCAAGTGCCGTGCCCGGCGGCCTCGGCGTCTTCGAATCCAGCGTGCTCTTCCTGATGGCGCCGGCGCGGGATCTCGCCGCCGCGACGGTGGGCGCGCTGCTCGCATTCCGCGCCTTCTACTATCTCGGTCCGCTGCTCATCGGCGCCGTCGGCTTCGCCGGGCTCGAAGTCTGGCGCCGCTGGTACCGACGCCGCCACCCGGTCGGCTAGAGCCGTCCCGCCTGGTAGTCGGCGATCGCCTGGTGGATCTCCTCCGCCGTGTTCATGACGAAAGGGCCGTATTTCGCCACCGGCTCGCGTAAGGGCCGGCCGGCGACCAGGATCAATCGCGCCGACTCCTCATCGGCGGTCACCGCGAAGCGCTCGCCCTGCGAGAGCACCGCGAGCTGGCTCTTCTCGATCTCCTTCACGCCCATCATGGCCTTGCCTTCGAACACATAGGCGAAGGCGTTGTAGTCCTTGGGCAGCGCTTGCGTGAAGCTGGCGCCCTTCTCAAGTGTGATGTCGAGATAGGTCGGATCCGTCGCGACGCCGCCGATCGGACCCTTCACGCCGGCAACGTCTCCAGCGATCACCTTCACGGTGACGCCCGGCGCCGGTGTCGCGACCGGGATCTTCTCCGGCGCGAACTCCTGGTAGCGCGGCGCGCACATCTTGTCCTTGGCGGGCAGGTTGACCCAGAGCTGGAACCCGCGCATGAGGCCGTCCTCCTGCTCCGGCATCTCGGAATGCACGATGCCGCGGCCGGCGGTCATCCATTGCACCGAGCCCGAGACGAGCAGGCCGGAATGTCCCTGGTTGTCGCCGTGGCGCATGCGGCCGTCGAGCATGTAGGTCACGGTCTCGAAGCCGCGATGCGGATGATCGGGAAAGCCGCCGATATAGTCGGCGCCCTTCTCCGAGCCGAACTCGTCCAGCATCAGGAAGGGGTCGAGGTCGGGCAAGGCGCGCTGGCCGATGACCCTGGTGAGCTTCACCCCGGCGCCGTCCGACGTCGGGATGCCGCGGATCACCGCGACCACGCGCCGGGTCTCGCCGTTGGTGTTCTCTGCCTTTGCCACGCTGCCGCTCATGATGCCGAACCCTCTTTCGCGATGATCGGCATCAATCTGGCCCGTCCTGCCGTGTCTGACCAGGGGCGGCCGGCGGAAATCGTCGTTCGCCCCCGGTTGACAATCCGCCTATGAGGCTAGGCGGCGATGGTCTCCCGGCGGGACGGCGCGAGCTTCGCGTCCGGCCTGGCTTCGATCCCCTGCACCAGCCAGGCCTGCAGGTCGCCCTTCACGACCCACGCCTTGGGGTTGAGATCGCGGGGGTCGCGGGTCGCCAGGATATGGAGCCGCTGCTCCTTGTCGATGAGGGCGAGGGCGAGGCCCTGGCCCTCGACCGTCGCGGCGCCGAGCCTCGCGCCGGCGGCGCCCTCGAGGGTCTGCCAGCCGGCGCCTTGCCAGACGCCGCCGCGATTCTGCCGCATCAGCACCTCGCCGCGGAGGCCGAGGGCGAAGACCACGAACTCCTCCGTGCCGATGGCGCAGAGGATCGGCTCGCTCTGGACCCGCTCGCCGATCCGCTGCCACTCGCCGGGACGGGGACCATCCTGCGGCATGCTGCGGTGATAGACGGCGCCGCCGGCATCCTGGGCGAGGAGCTCGATGTCGTGCGCACGCGCCAGCGCCACGACCGTGCCGGTGAAGCGTCCGCCGAGCGCGTGCCACTCGCCGCCGCGCCGGCCGCCGCCGATATCCGCCCGCAGGGCCACGCCCTCGGCGTCGAGGGCGAACAAGGCGGCCTGGCCCGGGCCGGTCGGGATCGCCGTCACCGGTCCCTCGACCGGCTGCGTCACCCGGGACCAGTCGCCGTCGCGCCGCGCCGGCCGCTCGGCGTTCACCAGCTGGCGATAGACGGCGCCGTCCGGACCGCGACCGAGCACCTGGGCGATCCGGCCGGCCGCGCGATCCGCGCCGCCCAAGAGGCTCCCCGGCATGCCGCCGGACATGCCGGTCATGGCGCCGGCCTCGGCCAGCACGTGCAGCGCGCGGCCTGCGGCGACGATGTCCGAGAACGTGAGATGCAGCGGCGAGCGTCCCGCCGTGGTGTTGACGGTGATCCGGCCCTTGACCGTGAAGGCGACGCCGAAATTACCGGTCGCGAGCTCCAGCGGGATCACGGTCCCGTCGCCGAGATCGGCGATGCCGAAGATTCCGGTGACCCAGGCCTGGTCGGCCGAGGGCACCGAGGTCCAGCCGCTGCCGGCGCCGGTGAAGGTCGGGCGCTCGCCGAGGCCGACGCCGGGGACGAAGAGCGAGCTGTCGTCGTCGGTGCCGGCCACGTCGACCCAGAGGCTGCGGGGCGCGAAGGAGATGTTGATCTGTTTCCTGATCGGGACCGGCGGATCGTCATCGCTGATGTCCTGGCGGAAGTATGGCCAGGGCTCGCCCATGGCCGCGCCGTCATCGGCATCGCCGGCGCCGAAGGTGAAGGTGAACTCGCCGGCGCCCTTGATGCCCGGATCGCCGTCCTTGCGGACGTTGATCTCGGTGAAGTCGATGGTGGCGTGCCGGGTCCCGGTCTTGAACGCGCTGCGGGCCACGACCTCGCGCGTCTGGCCGAGGATGTTGTGGCCGGTTGCGGTGATCTTCAGCGCGATCTCGGTCGCCTGCGGCAGGGCCGTCACATCGCCCAGCAGCACGTCATGGCTGGTCTGCATGCCGCCGAAGAGCGGGAAGGAGGTTGCGACCACGTTGCCGTCCATGTCGGTCGCCTCGACCGTGGGGATGGTCGGCTGCACCGTCCTGAACCGCACGCGGCAGGTGTCGATCCCGGCATGGACCCGGAGGTCGTAGATCGACTGCGGCGGGTTCAGGCGATGCTCGAGCGCGGCCCAGGCCGCGGCCTGCTCGATCAGCCTCTCCTGCAGGTCCTCGACCGTCACCGTCAGCGTCGCCAGCGGCGCATTGTTGCCGGCCTGGCGCAGCACCAGGAAATAGACGGTGCCGAGCTTCACGCTCAAGACCTTGCCGCCGTTGCGTGCGCCGGTCGCCGGATCGCCGTCGAACAGCACCTCGCTTGGGGTGATGGTGGTCCCGTCCGCGACCGTGAGATAGACCCGGCCGCGGGCATTGTTGCCGGTGGACCAGGTGATGGTGGCCGATCCGGCGGCACCCTCGCCCCAGACGCCGACGGGATTGGCGCTCGCGGTCAGGCTGGCTGGCATTTCGGTACTCCCCTGTCTGGTGCTCTTGTTGTCTCGTTCTGTTCTTGGAGCGGCTTCGGCGATCGGCTCGGACCCTCGGTGAAAAGTTGACACTCCGCCGCTCCCGGGATCGGGCCGGCGGGTCACGCATATGTCGATATGTGGCGGTCAAATGGGATCACCCGATGGAACCCTCATTCTCCGGGAGAATCAACCGCGGCTTGGCGGTCACGGCTCGTTTCGGTGATCCCCGTCACGGACACCCGGCCCAAAATCACACAAAAGGGCCAGGATCTCGGGATTCGGTTACCGGGGCGCGCAAAGAACAGCTGCGGAAAGGCATTTCACATGGACCTGAACCACGATGGCATGATGCGGTTCGCCGCCGATTGGATCGCAAACTGGAACCGCCGCGATGTCGAGGCGGTGCTGGCGCATTTCGCGGAGGAGGCGGAGTTCACCAGCCCGCTCGCCCGCACCTTCGCCGGCCGCTCCGTGCTCCGCGGCAAGGCCGAGCTCGAGACGTATTGGCGGGCCGGCCTGGAGCGGATCAAGATCCTGCAGTTCATCCTCGACCGCGCGTTCTGGGACGAGCGCCGCCGCGTGCTCGTCGTGCTCTATGACGCCAACCTCAACGGCGAGCGCAAGCGGGCCTGCGAGGTCATGACCTTCGACGCCGAGGGGCGGCAGGTCCGCGGCGAGGCGATGTACGGCGCCCTGATCTGACGGTAGAGTGCCCGAGGGTGGAGTTCCCGGTGCATGATCGGTCGTTGCCGCGCAGCCATAGCGTTGTCCGCTGTCGTCATTCTGCTGCTTGTGGCCCACGATGCGGCGCTGGCACAGGCGGTGGTCGAGACCGGCTATGCCGCCTGTGAATCGACGGCGAAGGCGGGCGACG
>DATKNM010000040.1:0-4085 GCA_035541335.1 Binatia bacterium | reverse complement strand
TCGGCCTCGAAGCTCTCTGCTTCATTCATCTTGCTCATTCCTCTCCATCCCCGGCGAGGCGTTCCCTCAACTCACGCTTCGCCCGCACCAAAAGCGACTCAAACGCCTTCACCGAAATCTCCATGGTCTCCGCCGCCTGGGCGTTGCTCAGGCCAGCGGTGTAGCTCAGCGCGACCGCGGTGCGCTGCCGCTCCGGCAGCTCCGCCACCGCCGCGGCGATCCGCGCCTGACGCTGGCGCGCTTCGATATCCTCGTAGGCGTCGGGCCGGTCGTCGCTCTGCTCGGCCACGTTGTCGAGCGCTGCGTTGACCGGCTTTCGCTTCAGGTCGAGGCAGCGGTTCACCACCACGCGATAGAGCCAGGTGGAGAACTGCGCGCGACCGGGCTGCCATTGCCCCGCCTTCTGCCAGACCTTCAGGAAGGCGTCCTGCACCACGTCCTCGGCATCGCTCTTGTTGCCGAGTACGCGACGCGCGAGGCCGAACGCCCGGTCGATATGCCGGTCCATCAGCTGGGCATACGCCCGCCGATCGCCCTCCGCCACGCGGGCGAGCAGCCCGTCGTCGCTCGATTCCGCCGTCATTTCGCGCGGCGGCCGCTCGGCCAAATCGGATCTCGGCATCACCGATACTGTGCTGTCGAACACTTCAGTGCTCCGATTATGAACCGAGCGGGTCGCATCGCGATACGCAAAAACCTCCGATCAGTTTGCCGCAGCCGAATCGGCCGATTAAGGCGTGGGGGCCTGATCCGGTGCGGGCGCCGTGCCCGGGGCCGGCAGCGGCTGCCCCTGGGGCGCATTGCCGTCAGGCGCCTTGTCGTGATGGCCCATCGGCATCTCATCCTTCTCGATGATGCCGTCGCCGTTCTTGTCGAACTTCTGGAACAGCTTGTCCTCGGCGGCGGAGAACTCGGCCTTGGTCACCTGGCCGTCGCCGTTGGTATCCATGCGGTCGAACATGTGGCCTGCGAACCGGCCCCAGCGGTGCTGCGGCATCTCATCGCTGGCGATCTTGCCGTCGCTGTTCTTGTCGAGGCGCTTGAACATCGCGCTGCCCTCGGCATCGAACTCGGCCTTGGAGATCTTGCCGTCATGGTCGGTATCGACCCGCTGCAGGATGTGCTGTGCCATGCGGTCCTCGCGCGCGCCGTCCTGCGGCTGCGCATTCGCATCGCCGTGCTTCTGCGCCCATTCGGCGTGCATCTTGTCGCCGAACGCCTTCAGCTCGTCGGCGGTCACGAAGCCGTCCTTGTTGGTGTCGAGATCGGCGAACCACTTGTCGCGCATCGCCTGGAACTCGCCCTGGTCGATGACGCCGTCCTTGTTGGTATCGGCCGATTTCAGGAACCCCGGACCGCCCGCATGGGGACCCGTCTGGGTGTCGGCAAAAGCCGCGCCGGACAGGGTGATAGCGGCAAAGGTCAGCAGGGCTAACCGGTTGATTCTCATCGTACTTCCTTGTGTTTGGGCCGCAACTCGCGCCCCGATGCAAGTAGTACGACAGGAAGTTGGAATCCCTGCGGGTGGCCTCCGATCACGATTTCCGTGACCCGGAAGGCACGAAGCTATGCCGTCAGGCCGCCCCGTCCCATGGCGAGGAACTTCTCGCGGCGCTCGCGGCGCACGGTCTCGCCGTCCATGTTGTCGAAGCGCTCGAGCGCCGCGCCGATGGAATCGCCGAGACGGTCGATCGTCTCCGCCTTGGCGCGATGCGCGCCGCCGAGCGGCTCCGAGACGATCTCGTCGATCACGCCGAGCTGCTTCAGATCGGCGGCGGTCAGCTTCAATGCTTCGGCGGCGACCTCCTTCTGGTCGGCGCTGCGCCAGAGGATGGAGGCGCAGCCTTCCGGCGAGATCACGGAATAGACCGAGTGCTCGAGCATGATCACATGGTTGCCGGCGGCGAGCGCGATGGCGCCGCCGGAGCCGCCCTCGCCGATGATCGCCGAGACCAGCGGCACGCCGATCTTCAGGCAGGTCTCGATGCCGCGGGCGATCGCTTCGGCCTGGCCACGCGCCTCGGCCTCGATGCCGGGATAGGCGCCCGGCGTATCGACCAGCGTGATCACCGGCAGCTTGAAGCGCTCGGCCAACTCCATCAGGCGGATCGCCTTCCGATAGCCCTCCGGCTTCGCCATGCCGAAGTTGTGGCGGACCCGGCTGGCCGTGTCGTTGCCCTTCTCATGGCCGAGGACGGCAATCGGCCGGCCGCGGAACCGTCCGAGGCCGCCCATGATCGCCTTGTCGTCGGCGAAGGCGCGGTCGCCGGCCAGCGGCACGTAGTCGGTGACGAGCGCGGCGACATAGTCGCTGTAATGCGGCCGCTCGGGATGACGCGCCACCATGGTCTTCTGCCAGGGCGTCAGCTTGGCGTAGGTTTGCTTGGTGAGGCGCTCGACCTTGGCCTGGAGCTTGGCCACCTCCTCGGCGATGTTGACCTCGTCGCCCTGGGAGAGATGCCGAAGCTCGGCGATCTTGCCCTCCAGTTCGGCGATCGGCTTCTCGAAATCGAGGAAGGTGGCCATGCTGCCTTTCGTCTTCTTGTTGATCTAGCGGGCGCCGGCGATCTGTCGGGCCTTGGAGACCAGCACTTCCGCCTGACGGATCGAGGCGAGGTCGATCAGGCGTCCGTCGAGCGAGACCGCCCCCTTGCCCTGCTTCTGCGCCTCGGCCATCGCCTCCATGATGCGCTGCGCCTTCTTCACCTCGGCCTCGGCCGGGCTGAAGATCTCGTTGGCAAGAGAGACCTGCGAGGGATGGATCGCCCATTTGCCTTCGCAGCCGAGCACACCGGCGCGATTGCCGCCGGCGCGATAGCCGTCAGGGTCGGAGAAGTCGCCGAACGGCCCGTCGATCGGCCGAAGGCCGTTGGCGCGGGCCGCAACCACCATGCGGGCGATGGCGTAGTGCCACATGTCGCCCCAATGGGTCTCGCGATTGCCCTTGTCGTCCTTGTCGGTGAGAATCGCATAGGACGGATTGGCGCCGCCGATATTGGTGGTGCGCGCCTTGGTCGAGGCCGCATAGTCGGCGACGCCGAAATGCAGGCTCTCGTTGCGCTTCGAGGCGGCGGCGATCTCGTGCACGTTCTGCATGCCGAGCGCGGTCTCGATGATCATCTCGAAGCCGATCTTCTTCTTGCGCGCCGTCGCGGCCTCGCATTGCGTGACCAACATGTCGACCGCATAGACGTCGGCGGCGGTGCCGACCTTCGGGATCATGATGAGGTCGAGCCGCTCGCCGGACTGCTCCATGACATCGACCACGTCGCGATACATGAAATGGGTGTCGAGCCCGTTGATGCGGACCGACATGGTCTTCGTGCCCCAGTCGATGTCGCGCAACGCCGCGATCACGTTCTTGCGGGCCTGCGGCTTGTCGTCGGGCGCGACCGCATCCTCGAGATCGAGGAAGATCACGTCCGCCGTCGATTTCGCCGCTTTCTCAAAGAGTTGTGGCTGACTTCCCGGCACCGCCAACTCGCTGCGATTGAGCCGCGCCGGTGCCTGTTCGACGATCTTGAAACTCATCCCTGCCTGCTCCTGAAGCTCCGAACGGAAATGCCGGGTTGTGCCGGCGGATTGCCGCGGGGGCTCGGCCCCGGGTTTGTGGCGGGTATCGGCCCCCCTGTCAATGCCGGGAGGCGCAACGCGTGCAGGATCAAGGCCTTGGCGAAACCGCGGAATTCTTGCCTGGGATCAAGACCGTGACATCAGGATCCGGCCTTGCGCCGTTTCGTCGTCGCCAGCGGATGGTGCTGCTGCACCAACTCGTGCAGGCGGCGGCCGGCGACATGGGTATAGATCTGCGTGGTGGCGATGTCGGCGTGGCCCAGCATCTTCTGCAGGCTGCGGAGGTCGGCGCCGTGGTCGAGCAGATGCGTCGCGAAGGCGTGGCGCAGCACGTGGGGCGAGATCCGCTCCGGCGCGATGCCGGCCTGGGCGGCCAGCTCCTTCAGCATCTGGCCGTAGCGCTGGCGGGTGAGATGCCCCTCCTTGCCGCGCGACGGAAAGAGATAGGGCGAGGGCTTCGGCTGGCCCTTCGCATCCTTCGCCAGGAATTGCGCACGCAACGAGAGATAGGC
>DATKNM010000039.1:0-8986 GCA_035541335.1 Binatia bacterium | reverse complement strand
CCTTCAAGAAGAAGCCCTCTCGCTCCCTGGGATGAAGTCCATGAGTCTCCTGATCATTGCCGAGCACGACAACGCGACCCTGAAGCCCGCGACCCTGCACGTGGTCGCCGCCGCCCAGAAGATCGGCGGCGACATTCACGTCCTGGTCGCCGGCCAGGACTGCGGCGGCGCGGCGGATGCCGCCGCCAAGGTGGCCGGCGTCGCCAAGGTGCTCAAGGCCGATGACGCGGCCTACGGCCACCAGCTCGCCGAGAACGTGGCGAAGCTGATCGTCGGCCTCGCCCCCAACTACAGCCACGTGCTCGCCGCCGCGACCGTCAACGGCAAGAACATCATGCCGCGCGCCGCCGCCCTCCTGGACGTGCAGCAGATCTCCGAGATCTCGGCGGTCGAAAGCCCGGATACCTTCGTGCGGCCGACCTATGCGGGCAACGCCTTGGCCACGGTCCAGTCCAGCGACAAGCTGAAGCTCATCACCGTCCGCGCTACCGCCTTCGAGGCGGCGCCGGCGACCGGCGGCTCGGCCGCAGTTGAGAACGTCTCGGCGGCGGGCGATGCCGGTCTCTCCAAGTTCATCGGCCAGGAAGTGCAGAAGACCGAGCGCCCCGAGCTGACCTCCGCCCGGATCGTCATCTCCGGCGGCCGCGGCATGCAGTCGGGCGACAACTTCAAGCTCCTCGAAGCCGTCGCCGACAAGCTCGGCGCGGCTGTCGGCGCCTCGCGCGCCGCCGTCGATGCCGGCTTCGTGCCGAACGACTACCAGGTGGGCCAGACCGGCAAGATCGTGGCCCCCGAGCTCTATATCGCCGTCGGCATCTCCGGTGCGATTCAGCACCTGGCCGGCATGAAGGACAGCAAGGTGATCGTCGCCATCAACAAGGACGAAGACGCCCCGATCTTCCAGGTGGCGGATTACGGCCTGGTGGCAGACCTCTTCACCGCGGTCCCGGAACTCACCCAGGCGCTGGACAAGAAGTGACGCGCCGGACTCCTCAGAAAGGTATCGGGTTATGATCGAGAATGTTGGTGTCATCGGCGCGGGCGCCATGGGCAACGGCATCGCCCATGTGTGCTCGCTGGCCAAGCTCGACGTCACCCTGGTCGATGTCAGCGAGACGCAGCTCAACAAGGCACTCGACACGATCAAGGGCAACATGAGTCGCCAGATCCGCCGCCAGCTGATCAGCGAGGGCGACCGCGATGCGGCGCTGAAGCGGATCAAGACCTCGCTGAAGTTCGAGGACCTCAAGGACTGCGACATCGTCATCGAGGCCGCGACCGAGAAGGAAGAGGTCAAGAAGGAGATCATGAAGAAGGTCTCGCCGCTCCTGAAGCCGTCGGCGATGATCGCTTCCAACACCTCTTCGATCTCGATCACCCGGCTCGCCGCCGCCACCGACCGGCCGTCGCGGTTCATCGGCATCCACTTCATGAACCCGGTCCCGGTGATGCAGCTGGTCGAGCTGATCCGCGGCCTCGCCACCGACGACGAGACCTTCAACGCCGCGAAGGGTCTCGCGGAGAAGCTCGGCAAGACCACCGCCACCTCGGAGGACTTCCCGGCTTTCATCGTCAATCGCATCCTGCTGCCGATGATCAACGAGGCGGTCTACACACTCTATGAGGGCGTGGGCTCGGTCGATTCCATCGACACCGCGATGCGCCTCGGCGCCAACCATCCGATGGGCCCGCTCGAGCTCGCCGACTTCATCGGCCTCGATGTCTGCCTCTCGGTCATGCAGGTGCTCTACGACGGTCTTGCCGACAGCAAGTACCGCCCCTGCCCGCTGCTGGTGAAGTACGTCGAGGCCGGCTGGCTCGGGCGCAAGTCCGGCCGCGGCTTCTACGACTATTCCGGCGAGAAGCCCGTCCCGACGCGGTAGCGGCTGCCGCCGCTCAGAGAATCGTCTGCTTCAGGAGCTGGATCGCCTGGTCGCTGAACCAGTCGGCGGGCGCGTCCGCGCGCACGAGGCCATAGCCGTTCTTGTCGATCAGCACCGAGACCGGGATCGAATGGATCGCGAGCGCCTTCGCGAACACGTTCTTGGGGTCGAGATAGGGATGGAGCGCGTTCAGATTCCGGTTCGTGAGGAAGTTCCGCACCTTCTGCGGATCCTGCTCGTCCACCGCGACCGCGACCACTGCCAGCGTGCCGGGGGCCGCGCTCCGCTGCAGCTTGTCCAGGGTCGGCAGCTCGACGACGCAGGGCGCGCACCATTTTGCCCAAATGTTGAGGACCACCGGCCGGCCGTGGAAGTCTGAGATCCGCACGGTCTTGCCGTCGGCGTCCTGGAAAGCGAGATCGCCCATCTGGAGCGGCGGGTTGAGCGCGGTGAATCCCGTCGGCACGATGTCGGCGGTGACGGCGTCGGGCGCCGGCACTTCGGGCGCCACGGACTGCAGCCAATAAGAGCCGACGCCCGCCGCCGCGAGCAGAATCAGGAGCGCGCCGAACCCGAGCCAGACACGTCGCAGCATCTTAGGACGCGCTGTCCTTGAGCTTGATGTAGTGCTCGATCAGCGCCTTGGCGCTGTCGGAATCCCATTCCGCCGGTCCCTCCATCCGGCCGACCACGCGGCCGTCGCGATCGATCAGGACCGAGATCGGGATGCTCTTCACTTTGAGGGCATCCGGCAGGCCGCCACGGGTGTCGTTGTAGAGATCGAGATGGGTGATCCCGGCGCGGCGATAGAACGGCGCCGACTTCTTGATCCCCTGGCGATCGGTCGAGACCGCGACCACGGTGAAGTCGTTGCCGCCGAGCGCCGATTGCAGGCGATCCAGCGACGGCATCTCGGCGACGCAGGGCGGGCACCAGGTCGCCCAGAAGTTCAGCAGCACCACCTTGCCCTTGAAGGAATCGAGCGTCACCGGCTGGCCGAGCTTATCCTGGAAAGCCGGGGCGGCCATTTGCAGGGGCGGGTCGATCGGGCTAAAGTCCCCGGCCAATCCGGCGAATTTGGGCGGTTCCGCGGCTGTCGCGCTCGCCGTTGCCAAAACGGCAACGCAGAGCGCCAGCGACAACCGGCCGAGACGGCGACCGAAGACGACGAAACACGAGATCATGACCGGACAGAATCCTTCCAAGAAGTCCGCCACGGAACAGCCTGAAACCGCGGCGACCCGCATGTGGGGCGGCCGGTTCGCGGCCGGGCCCTCGGCGGTGATGCAGGAGATTAACGCCTCCATCGACGTCGATAAAAGGCTTTATGCGGAGGACATCGCGGGCTCGCTGGCCCATGCGGCGATGCTGGCGGCCCAGGGCATCATCTCCAAGGAGGATGCGGCGGCGATCGCCCGCGGCCTCGAGACCGTGCGCGGCGAGATCGACGCCGGAAAACTCGTCTTCGATGCCGCGCTGGAGGACATCCACACCAACGTCGAGGTGCGGCTGAAGACATTGATCGGCGATGCCGCCGGCCGGCTGCACACCGCCCGCTCGCGGAACGACCAGGTCGCCACCGATTTCAAGCTCTGGGTCCGGCGCGCGATCGACGAGGTCACCGCGGACCTGAAGGTGCTGATCAGCGCGCTGATCGATCGCGCCGAGGAGCACGCCGCGACGCTGTTGCCGGGCTTCACCCATCTGCAGCCTGCGCAGCCGATCACCTTCGGCCATCACCTGCTGTGCTATGTCGAGATGTTCGGCCGCGACATCGGCCGCCTCGCCGACTGCCGCAAGCGCCTGAACGAATCCCCGCTCGGCGCGGCGGCGCTCGCGGGCACATCCTTCCCCATCGACCGGCACATGACCGCGAAGGCGCTCGGCTTCGACCGGCCGACGGCGAACTCACTGGACTCGGTCTCCGACCGCGACTTCGCGCTGGAGTACCTCTCAGCGCTCTCGGTCATTGCGATCCATCTCTCGCGCTTCGCCGAGGAGATCGTGCTCTGGACCAGCGATGGGTTCCGCTTTGTTGCGCTCTCCGACGCCTTCACCACCGGCTCCTCGATCATGCCGCAGAAGCGCAATCCCGACGCCGCGGAGCTGGTGCGCGCCAAAGCGGGTCACGTGATCGGGATGCTGACCCAGCTCCTGATCGTGATGAAGGGCCTGCCACTCGCCTACGGCAAGGACATGCAGGACGACAAGGCGCCGACCTTCGCCGCCACGGACACGATCCGGCTCGGCCTCGCCGCCATGACCGGCATGGTCCGGGACATGAAGCCCGATGCCGCGCGGATGCGGGCCGCGACCGAGGCCGGATTCATCACCGCGACCGATCTCGCCGACTGGCTGGTGCGCAAGCTCGGCGTGCCGTTCCGCAGCGCGCACCACATCACCGGCACTTTGGTGCAGCGCGCCGAGGCGAAGAACGCGGCGCTGCACGAGCTCTCGCTGGAGGAAATGCGCGCGGTCGAGCCCAAGATCACCGCGGAGATCTATTCCGTGCTGACGGTCGAGCATTCCGCCGCGAGCCGCACCAGCTTCGGCGGCACCGCGCCCGAGAACGTGCGCAAGGCCGCGTCGGCCGCGCGGGAGCGATTCCTGTGAGCGGGACGGTGCATCGCCTGGTGTTCGCCCTGCTGCTGGGTCTCACCGTCGCCGCGAATGTCGCCGGCTGCGGCAAGAAGGGCGACCCGACCCTGCCCGACGGCGAGAAGGACAAGTACCCCCACACCTATCCGCAATCGACCGAGCCGCAGACCGGCGTCTTCAGCAATTGACCCCTTCATGAATCCGTTTCATCACCAGGACGGCGAGCTCTACGCCGAGGGCGTGGCGCTGCGCCGGATCGCCGAGGAAGTCGGCACGCCCTGCTATGTCTATTCGAGCGCCGCGATCTCCGATCGCTACCAGGCCTATGAGCGTGCGCTCTCCGGCTTCAATGCGCGGATCTATTATTCGGTGAAGGCCAATTCCAACCAGGCGGTGATCGCCACCCTGGCGAAGCTCGGCTCCGGCGCCGACGTGGTTTCGGTCGGCGAGATGTATCGCGCCTTGAAGGCCGGTGTGGCCGCCAATGACATCGTCTTCGCCGGCGTCGGCAAGACCCGCGACGAAATGGCCGCGGCGCTGAAGGCCGGCATCCACCAGTTCAACGTCGAATCCCGCGGCGAGCTGCTGGCCTTGAACGAAGTCGCCGTGAGCCTCGGCACCCGCGCGCCCGTGGCCCTGCGCATCAATCCCGACGTCGACGCCCTGACCCACGCCAAGATCTCGACCGGCAAGGCGGAGAACAAGTTCGGCATCGACCTCGTCCTCGCCGCCGAGATCTACGCCGAGGCAGCACGGCTTCCCGGCATCACAGCGGTGGGCATCGCCTGCCACATCGGCTCGCAGTTGCTGGATGTCGCCCCCTATCGCGTTGCCTTCACCAAGCTGGCGGAGCTGACCCAGACGCTCCGCCGCTCCGGCCTCGCGGTCGAGCGGATCGACCTCGGCGGCGGCGTCGGGATCGCCTATCGAGGCGAATCCGCGATCTCCGTTTCGGATTACACACAGGTTATCGCGGAAACCGTCGGTAATCTCGGTTGCCGGCTGGAAATCGAGCCCGGGCGCAGCATCGTCGGCGATGCCGGGCTGCTGCTGGCGCGGGTGATCAACGTCAAAGTCGGCGTCAGTCGCAAGTTTGTGATCGTGGATGCGGCCATGAACGACCTGATCCGCCCCACCCTCTACGACGCCTATCACGAGATCATGCCGGTCCTGCAGCCGGAGAGCGAAGCCCGGGCGGAACGGGTCGACGTGGTCGGCCCGATCTGCGAGACCGGCGATCTCTTCGCCGAGCAGCGGCCCATGCCGCCGCTTTCCGCCGGAGACCTGGTCGTTTTCTGCACCGCGGGAGCCTATGGCGCCGTCATGGCTTCCAGCTACAACACCCGGCCGATCGCCCCCGAAATCATGGTAAAGGGCGACCGATACGAGGTCGTCCGGCCCCGCCTCAGTTATGACACGATGATCGGTCAGGATGTTGTTCCGAGCTGGCTTTAGGCTAAACTCGGGCCAGATCAGGTTCTAGGGCGCTCCCGGCCTTGATGGCCTGGAGGGTTAGGCAGGACTTGCAGCAAGAGCAGCGGCGTTCAGTCCTCGACAGTCAAGCGGCGGCGGCCAAGCCCGCCGGCGATCCGCTGCCGTGGCGCATTGCCCTATACGTGACCGGCGCCCGGGCGCTCCTCTTCCTGGAGCGGCTGCTGCCGGCCCTGCTCCCGGCTGCCCTTGTCCTCGGCGCATTCATTGCGGCAGCCCTGTTCGGCCTGATGCGGTTGCTGCCGGCCTGGCCGCAAGCGGCCCTGCTGGTCGTTTGGGCGGCCGGCTTCTTCGCCGCGCTCTGGTATGGCTTCCGCCGGTTCCGCCTGCCGACCGCCGAAGAAGCCGTGCGGCGGGTAGAGCTCGACAGCGGCTTCACGCACCGGCCGATCACCCATCTGACCGATGCCCAGGTCAGCAACCTCATCGATCCCGGCGCCCGGGAGCTCTGGAAGCGCTACCGCGCCAAGCTCGTCGCCTCGATCGGCAGGCTTGCCCTGGGCCTGCCGCGGGGCACCGTCGCGGCGCGCGACCCCTGGGGCTTGCGCGCGCTGGTCCTGTTGGTCCTGCTGATCGCTGTCTTCTCGGCCGGCGACAACTGGCAGCGGCGTCTGGTCCAGGCACTGAAGCCCAACTTCTCCGCGCTCGCGCAATCCGACACCAGCAAGGTCGAGGCCTGGCTGACGCCGCCCGACTACACGCGCATGGCCCCGATCAGCCTCTCGAGCGCGGTCAAGCTCGACGGCACCGAGGGTGCGAAGCCGCTCACCGTCCCGGCCGGCAGCAAGATCCTGGCGCAGGCCGAAGGCGTCGGCGCGAAGGCGAGCCTGGTGGCCAACGGCGCCTCCAAGGATTTCGAGATGCTGGATGCGATGACCCAGCGCATCGAGGGCAAGATCCAGTCCGGCGACGAGATCGCGATCCAGGCCGACGGCGACACGCTGGCGCGCTGGCCTATTCAGGTCGTGCCGGACCGGCCGCCGAGCGTCGCCTTCGCGACCAATCCGACCGCCACCGAGCGCGGCGTCCTGCGTCTCGACTACACCGCCAAGGACGACTATGGCGTCAATGATGTCCGCGCCGTGATTCAGCTCCGCCAGGACACGCTGGAGCTGAAGCTGCCCCTGCCGCAGATCGACGGGCGCGACATCAAGGCCTATTCCTATCAGGACCTGACCTCGCATCCGTGGTCGGGCCTGGAGGTCGAGATCCGACTGGTGGCGCGCGACGCGCTTGGCCAGATCGGCGCCTCGGCTCCGGTGACCATGACCCTGCCGGAGCGCAAGTTCTTCAATCCGGTCGCCCGCGCCATCATCGAGCAGCGCAAGAAGCTCGCCCGCGACCCGGATTCCAAGGACGCGGTGGCGGAGGCCCTGCGCGGTATCGATGCCCAGCCCGAGGCTTTCGACAACAACGTCGCAGTGTTCCTGGCGCTGAACTTCGCCTGGCGGCGGTTGACTGCCGATTCGGTCTCCAAGGAGGACCTGACCTCGATCGAGCAGCTGCTCTGGGACACCGCCCTCGCCCTCGAGGACGGCGGCGTCTCACTGGCGATGCGCGAGCTCCGGGAACTGCAGCGCCAGCTCGAGGACGCGCTCAATCGCGGCGCGCCGCAGGAAGAGATCGAGCGGCTGATGAATCAGCTGCAGGAAGCGATGAACAAATACCTGCAGAGCATGCAGCAGCAGCTGCAGCAGGCGATGAAGAACGGCATGCCGCTGCACCAGCTGACGCCGAACGGCCTGACGCTCTCGCAGCAGGATCTCAATCAGATGCTGAACGAGGCGCGGCGCATGGCCCAGAGCGGCTCGCGCGATTCCGCGCGCCAGATGCTGGACCGGTTGCAGCAGATGCTGGAGAACCTGCAGGCGGGCATTCCGATGCCGATGGGCCAGCAGGGCAACCAGGCCCAGCAGATGATGAACAACCTCGGCAAGATGATGCAGCGCCAGCAGCAGCTGCTGGAACAGAGCTTCCAGCTGCAGCGCGGCCAGCAGCCCGGCAACCAGCAGGGCCAGCAACAGGGCAACCAGCCCGGAGACCAGGGCCAGGGCCAAGCCGGCGACGGTCAGCTCCAGGCGGCGCAGCAGGACCTGCTGCGCCAGGACCTCGGCCAGCTGATGCGCCAGTTCGGCAACATGATGGGCGACCTGCCGCAAGGCATGGGCCAGGCCGAGCAGTCGATGCGCGACGCGGTGAAGGCGCTGAACAACGGCCAGTTCGACGGCGCCAGCGACGCGCAGAACCAGGCCCTGAGCCAGCTGCAGCAGAGCATGCAGTCGATGCAGCAGATGATGCAGCGCCAGGCCGGGATGAACCGCGGCCCGGGACAGCGCGATCCGATGGATCCCTTCGGGCGCCCTGCCTCCAAGGAGGACAGCGCCGGCGGCAACACCACCGACACCTACGGGGTCAAGGTCCCCGACCAGTCGGAGATGGAGCGCGCACGGCAGATCTTCGAGGAGCTCCGGGAGCGCCGCAACGACCCCTCGCGGCCACGCGAGGAAAAGGACTATCTCGACCGGCTCTTGAAGCAGTTCTGAGCGCGCAAGACAGCGCTCGGCCGCGGCCCTTTCAGTGCATGCCGCTCTTACGGCCAGCGAGCGCGTCTTCGACCGCGGAGCAGATCTCCTTCAGCGAGAACGGCTTCGAGATCACGCGCTCGACGGCAGCGCCTTCGGCGCGCTGCCCTTCGCTGGCGAAGCCGGTCATCATCAGGACCGCCATGTCCGGATCGGCCTTGTTGGCCTGGGCGGCCAGGGCCACGCCGTCGATGCCCGGCATGACGATATCGGTCAGCATGAGATCGAACCGGCGCTCGGAGAGTGCCGCCAGGGCGGCGCTGCCGTCGGGCACGGTGGTGACGTTGTGGCCGTAGTAGGCCAGAGCGCGCGACACGAAATCGCGCACCGCCTGATCGTCCTCGGCCACCAGAATCGACGCCATCGCGAGGCGTCCACGGACAGGAGCTTGACCGCTCTCGAGTCTCATCAACTTGTTGTCGCTTTCTTTAT
>DATKNM010000038.1:0-8400 GCA_035541335.1 Binatia bacterium | reverse complement strand
ATGATCGCGCCCAGCGGCAACAGCAGCCACCAGGGGATCGATGCGTAGAAATAGGTGGTGAGAAGGAAAGCGCCGTAGATCCCGACGGCCAGACCGATAGTCGGCCAGTCGATGGTGTAGGCCCTGCGTCCAAAATCGCCTTTGGACGCTGACAGCGACGACGTCATCCTTGATCCATGTCTCTACATGTATAGACAAGTCTAGCAGTGCTGACTTCCTGACACAAGATGTCAGGGGCATGAGGAAGGGCCTTGGGGCGTGACGCGGCGCACATTAGGGTGCTGGCGGCGGCAAATAGGCAGAACAAAACGAGAGTGGACGGGATCATGAAGGGGCAGTGCCAGGGGCGTTGTCTGTGCGGGGCGGTTTCGTTCGAGATCACCGGATCGGTTTCGGCGCCCTCGCTCTGCCACTGCGGCATGTGCCGTCGGTTGCACGGCGCGCCCGGCGCCTATACCGGCGCACCGACCACAGCTTATCGAATCAGGGGTGAAGAAAGCCTGAACTGGTACGCCTCCTCCCACGATGCCGAGCGCGGATTCTGCCGGCTCTGCGGCTCGAAGCTGTTCTGGCGGGAGCGCGGCGGCGAGGATCTCGACGTCACCGTGGGCAGCCTGGACCAGCCGACCGGCCTTTCGCTCGGCGCTCATATCTGGGTTCGCCACCAGGGCGACTATTACGCCATCGACCGCGACGGCGTGCCGCGCTACGCGGAATCCTCGCGGGGCGAGCAACCGATCCCGGAGCAGCCGGGGCCGAATGCCGGGCCGAAGGCCATGAGCCACCGCGGCGGATGCCAATGCGGCGCCGTCCAATACCGGGTTGAGGGCAACATCCGCGACGTCGTCGTCTGCCATTGCGGCCAGTGCCGGCGGAGCCACGGCCATGCGCCCGGCTACAGCGCCGCCCGCCGCGCAGAGATGACGCTCGAAGGCGAGGGCGCCATCACCTGGTATCGGTCGTCGGACCAGGCGCAGCGCGGCTTCTGCCGGCACTGCGGCTCCGCCTTGTTCTGGCAGCGCGAAGGGGCGCCGAACGTCTCGATCGCGGCGGGATCGCTCAATCCGCCGACCGGGCTCAAGACCGTGCGCCATATCTATGCGGCGGATAAGGGCGACTACTACACCATCGCCGATGGCGTGCCGCAGTCGCCACGGACCATGGACGGCGATCCGGTCACATTCTGATCCGCATCATGCTGGCCTCATTGCCGATGTACGATCTGCCGGAACTGGCCCGGGCCACCGACGCCTGGTGGCTTGGCCTGCGACGGCACTTCGTAGCGCAGGGGATCGCAGATCTTCCGGCGACCTTGACCCAACCGAAGGACCCGATCGCCCACCAGCGCGATGACGGCGTCATCTTCACCCATACCTGCGGCTTTCCGCTGACGCATGCCCTGAAGGGTCGTGTGAAGCTGGTCGCGACGCCGCGCTTCTCGGCCCCAGGCTGCGCGGGGCCGACCTATGTCAGCTGGATCGTGGTCCGGACCGATGATTCGATCGAACGGCCTGCCGATCTCAAAGGCCGGCGGGCGGCGTTCAACGGCCGGGATTCGCAGTCCGGCTACAATGCGTTCCGCGACCTTGTGGCGGCGCTCGCCGAGCATGGGCGTTTCTTCGGCGCCGCGATCGAGAGCGGTGCGCACCGCCGTTCCCTCGCCATGGTCAGGGCCGGCGAAGCGGACGCCGCCGCTATCGACTGCGTGAGCTTTGCCTTGATTGCCCGCGCAGCGCCGGAGGAGGTCCGCGGCGTCCGCGTGCTTTGGGCGACCCGTGCGGCGCCCAACCTGCCTTACGTGACGGCGGCGGCGACGTCGGAGGACGATCTCCGCCGCCTGCGCGACGGCGTTGCAGCGGCATTCGCCGATCGGGGTCTTGCGGAAACCCGAGCGGCGCTTCTGCTCGAGGGCTGCGCGTTCCTGCCGCTTTCCTGCTATGACGTCATCCCCGCCATGGAGCAGGCGGCGGCGCAGGCGGGCTATCCGGAACTGGCATGAGCGCGCAATCCTCCAAAGCCTTATGGCCGAGCCTGTCCATGGCCACCTCCGCCTTGTTCTGGGGCACGGCCTGGTATCCGTTGCACCGGATCGGCGATGCGGGCATCTCGCCGAGCTGGAGCGCGGTGCTGATCTACGTCATTCCCGCCGTGATCGCCGCGCCCCTCATCCTCTTCCGACGGCGGACCATTCGGTCGGGCGGTTGGCCGCTGCTGTTCGTCGGCCTCGGGGTCGGAGCCTGCAATGCGCTCTTCGCCGCGGCGCTCGCCTGGGGCGAGGTCGGAATCATCGTGCTGCTCTTCTACCTGAACCCGATCTGGGCCGCGGTGATGGAGCGGGTCGTCCTCGGCACCCCGATCGCGAAGTTCCGCCTGGTGGGAATCGGCGTGGGCATCCTCGGCATGGTGGCGTTGCAGGGCCTGTCCGGTCGCTGGCCCTTTCCGGCGAACCTGGCGGAATGGATGGGGCTTGCGGCCGGATTCTGCTGGGCCGTCACCCTGGTCGCCAGCAATCTCGCCCGCGGCACCACCATCGTCGATCAGACCAGCCTGCAATTCGTCTCCGCCGCCGCGATCGCGCTGATCCTGGTCGTCGTCCTGGGGCAGAGCGCCACGATGCCGAGCGGCGGCGAGATCAGGATCGCCTTGCCCTGGGTCCTTGCCACGGCCGGATTGTGGATCGTGCCCGCCATGGCGCTCAGCCTCTGGGCGGCAGCGCGCCTCGCGCCGGCGCCTGCGAGCATGCTGTTGATGCTGGAAGTGATCGTCGCCATTGCATCCGCCGCCTGGCTGAACGGCGAGGCGGTCGGCCTGAACAAACTGGTCGGCGGCGGGCTGATCTTGTCGGCGACCTTGGTCGAAGCCTGGGGAAGTGCCAGATCCAACGGAAAGGCGGCCGCGGCGACTGCGGCCGGTTCAATGTGATGCGAACATTCGATGCCAAGGGCATGAAGTGCCCGCTGCCGGTGCTGCGCGCGCGGCGCTTGCTGAAGGAGATGCAGCCCGGCGAGCAGATCGAGATCGAGGCGACCGATCCGGGCGCGCCCAAGGATTTCGTCCATTTCTGCGAAACGACCGGGCACAAGCTGCTCGAAAGCACGGAGCGCGACGGCGTTTATGTGATCCGCCTGGAATGCGTCGGCTGACGGGCGCTCGGCGACCGGGCGGTCAGTTGGTGGAGGGAATGGCCCCGGCGGCCTTGCGCTCGTCGAAATAGCGCTGAGCGCCGGGATGGAGCTGCAGCGGCGCCGTATCGGCGGCGAGGGCGATATCCACCTGGCCGAGCTTCTTGCCGCCTTGGGCGACCTGGCTGCCGAGGGCCTTGGCGAGATTGTAGGCAAGCTGGCTGTCGAGATCGGCCGAGACCGCCCAGAGGATGGGCACTACGATGGTTCCGACCTCGGCCGTGCCCGGATAGGTCTTGGCGGCAATCGTGCCGGCCCGCAGGTACGGCCGGTCGTTGAGGAGCTTTTCCCGCACCGCGCCGTCGACCGCCAGCAGGCGGATCCCGGAGCGGTCGGCGAGGGCGGCGATGTCGGCATTGGGCATGCCGTCGACCATCACGATGGCATCCACCGATCCGTCGGCAAGCTTGGCGACGGCTGCCTGCATATCGCTGTAATCGAGCTTCACCCGCTTGGCGGTGACGCCGGCGGCGGCCAGCACCACCGGGGCGGTGAGCGCCGAATCGCTGAGCTTCGGCCCCACGGCGACCACCTTGCCCTTGAGATCGGCGAGCGTCGTCAGCGGCGAGCCGGTCGCGACCACCACCTGGACGTGGGCGCCGCCGATCTGCGCCAGGCAGCGCAGCCGGTCATAGGCGCCGGTGCCTTTGAAGGCGCCGGTCCCGGCCAATCCATCGCCGGCGACGTCGGCCTGGGTGACGGCCGACTCGATCGAGCCGTCGAACAGATTCTGCAGATTCTCGACCGATCCGGTCGTGGTTTGCGCGAGGCCCACGATGCCGGGCACGCCACAGGGCGATTTCTCGTCACAGCTATCCTGGCCCGGCGGGTTCGTGATGGCGCCCGCGACCGTTCCCGCCAGCTGGTAGAGGCGCGAGCCCAACGCGCCGCCGCCGATCCGGAAATAGCTGAGATCCTGTCCCGGCGTCGCGGGGCTCTCGGCGAGGCTGCGGGAGACCAATCGCACCGATCCCGTCGTCGCGGCGAGTGCCAGGATGCCGCCGGCGCCGAGCAGGAGCCGGCGTCGGGTCAGCGCACTCTGGCCTGTCCGCCCGATGTTGGGGCTTCCGAAAGGTCGCAGGAATTCGACCTTGATGCGGGCCACGACGCTGTCCTTAGCGCTGGAATCGAAGTTGTTCCGCAAGATATATCCGAGACACTTTAAGCTCCAGTAAAACGCCCGGGATAATGACACCCGTCACTGTGCGTTTTTCTCATTCACTTTGGAGAACGATGCCGCTGCGGCGCTTCGATGGCCGAAGCAGGGCGATCTTGCGGCATGGCGAAACGCGTTGCGGAGCGCGCCTCCCGCGGGTCGCCGGCGTCTCGCCTGTCGGATTTCCGCAGGGTACGGCGAATTGCATCAATCCCTGAGCCTCTGGTATCAGCCATCCAGATTGGTACGGGCCAGATGGATGGGGCCGGATTGGTACGCGATTGCCCAGGGGAGCATGCACAGTGACGGGGACGGAAGGTCGTGCGCGCAATCTGCGTCGGCTCTTGAAGCCGAAGCAGGTCTGTATCGTCGGCGGCCAGGCCATGGAGGATTCCATCCGCCGCTGCGACGAGACCGGCTATGCCGGCGAGATCTGGGTGATGAACCCGAAGCGCACCGAGCTGGGCGGCCGCAAGTGCTATCCGTCGATCGCCGACCTGCCGGGCACGCCGGATGCGACCTTCATCGCCGTCCCGCGGGAGCCCACGATCGAGATCCTGCAGCAGCTTTCCGACCGCGGTGCCGGCGGCGCCATCTGCTATGCCGCGGGCTATGCCGAGGTGGGCGGGGAGGGCGTCGATCTCCAGCGCCAGCTGATCGCCGCCGCGGGCGACCTCGCGATGGTCGGCCCGAACTGCTACGGCATCCTGAACTATCTCGACGGGATCGCGCTCTGGCCGACCGGACATAACGGGCGGCGAGTCGAGTCCGGCTGCGCCTTCATCGGCCAGAGCGGCAATATCGCCCTCAACGTCACCGCCAACGACCGCTCGGTGCCGTTCGCCTATGTCATCAGCTCGGGCAACCAGGTGATCCTCAGCGTCGCCGACTTCGTCGATGCCCTGGCGGAGGACCCGCAGGTGACGGCGATCGGCCTTTATATCGAAGGGATCAACGACGTCCCGGCCTTCAGCCGCGCCGCCGCCAAGGCGATGCAGGCCGGAAAGCCCCTGGTCGCCCTGAAGGCCGGCAAGTCGGAGCTGGGCGCCAAGCTGGCGATGAGCCATACCAGCTCGCTCGCCGGCAGCGACCGGATGTACGACGCTTTGTTCGAGCGCCTCGGCGTGATCCGCGTCGATTCGATCCCGCAGCTGATGGAGACGGTGAAGTTCGTCTCGACCGGCGGCCTGCCCAAGGGCAACCGTCTGGCCGTCTTCACCTGCTCGGGCGGCGACGGGCTGATGACCGCGGACATCGCCGAGCAGATCGACCTGCCGCTGCCCCAGCACAGCCCGGCTCAGGTGGCGGACCTCCGCACCCAGCTGCCGAACTTCGCCACCATCTCCAATCCGCTCGACTACAACACGTCGCTCTGGGGCCACGAGGATCTCCTGACCCGGTGCTTCGACACCGTGGTCCGGGGCGGCTTCGATGCCGGCATGCTGGTGATCGACTACGCCACCGACGGCGAGACCAGCGAGCAGGCCTGGAACTGCTCGGCCCATGCCCTGATCAATGCCTGCAAGGCCAACCGCAAGCTGCCGATCGTCACCAGCACGCTGCCGGAGCTGCTGCCGGCGCGGGTGCGCGACATGGTGATCGCCGAAGGCGGTGCGCCGATGCAAGGCCTGCGGGAGGCATTGCATGCCTTTGCCGCCGCCGAGCGCTTCGCGCGCCTGCGGGACCGTCTCGGCAATGACGTCGATTCCATCCTTATCCCGCCGACGCCGCGCGCCGAGGGCGAAGGCCGCCTGCTCGCCGAGTTCGAAGCGAAGCGCCAGCTCGCCGCTCATGGCCTTTCAGTGCCGGATGGCCGCGTGGTGGCGCCGGAAGAGGCGCCCAAGGCGGCGGCCGCTCTCGGCTTCCCGGTGGTGGTGAAGGTCGCGGAACCGCTGCTCGCCCACAAGACCGAGGCCGGCGCCGTCGCAGTCAACCTGAAATCCGAGGCCGAGGTGCGCGACGCCGTCGCGCGAATGGGGAGCTCCCTCGCCAAGTACAAGCCCGGTGCCACGATCGCGAAGGTCCTGGTCGAGAAGATGGTCGCCGACGTGGTGGCCGAGCTCATCATCGGCGTGAAGCGCGACCCGCAATTCGGTCTCGCCCTGGTGATCGGCGCCGGCGGCATCCTGGTCGAGATGGTGCAGGATTCGGCGATGCTGCTGCTGCCGACCGATCGCGCGGCGATCGCGCGGGCGATCGACGGGCTCAAGATCGCGAAGGTCCTGAAGGGCTACCGAGGCCGCGCCGGCGGCGACCTCCGCGCCGTCGCCGATGCCGTGGTGGCCGTCGCCGCCTTCGCCGAGGCGCATCGCGGCAATCTTCTGGAGCTAGATGTCAACCCGCTGATGGTGCTGAAGAACGGCGCCGTCGCGGTCGATGCGCTGGTGGTGCTGGCCGGCGGGTAGTCGCGCTGCGCTGCTCCGTCCGACCCTTCTCCCCTTGTGGGAGAAGGATACGGAGGGTTGGCGAGGCCCAGCCGAGCCTAGCCGAAGTTGGATGAGGGGTTGCGCACCGCGAGGTGCGCACGCTCGTCAGAGCGTCGCAATAGATATGGCAGGCTCGACTCTCGTAGCGCTTGCGCGCTGGCACCTTCGGCGCCGCCCCCTCACCCAGCTGCGGCTAAGCTCGCTCCCGCTCGCTAAGCCTCCGCAACCCTCTCCCACGAGGGGCGAGGGGGCTTCCCATGTCTCTGCCTGGCCAATCCAGCGCTATCGGCGCCGGCCTTGCAGGCGGAGGACCGATTTCAGATAGTCGGGATTGATGGTCCAGCGGTCGACCAGCTTCTTCGCGGTCTCGCTCTGCAGCCGGTCGAAGAGCTCCAGCGACTTCGACATGAGGTAGGGATCGCGGGTCATCGGGTCGGAGCGGGCGCGCTGCATCAGCATGAAGAGCGTGACGAAGTTCGAGCGGTCGATGCCGGCGGCACGGCAGGCGACCACCAGCCCCTCGCCGTGTGAATCGTAGATCAGCTTGCGGGCGATGATCGGCTTCAGGCCGATCCGCTCCGCCAGCATGGCCTCGAACAACGGGGTCTCGCCGCGACGCAGGGTCTCGACGATGATGTCCGGCGTCAGGTCCTGGCGCTCGGCGAGCTGCCGGGCGAGGTTGGTGGCCGGCTCGTCGCTGCTGGTGGAGGTGACCGAGCGGGCCGCCTCCTGGGCGATCGCGCCCAATGTCAGGTCGAGCTCGATCGGGTCGACCGGGAAGTTGTCGACGATGAACTGACGCAAAGCCGCCGAAACCCAGAAGTACATGCGCTTCGCCAGGTCGGCCGGGAGATCCGAGCGGCGCAGCAGGGGCTCCTGATAGACGTCGAGCGTCTTCGACTGCTCGACCAAGTAGGTCATGGTGGCGGCGGAGATCTTGGCGCCGTGGTTCTCCAGCAGCGCCTTCACGACGTCGATCGAATTGGTGGCGACCAGCTCGTCGCTGACGCGTTCGGTCAGGGAGCGGCGCATGGCGACGGCGAGGCGATGGCTGAGCGTGCGATGGCGCACGATCTCCATCAGGTCCTCGTCTTCCAGCAGCGGGCTGTTGAGCAGGATCGGCGAGGCGATGTCGAATTCGTCGTTGGCGAGAATCGCCGCGACCTCGCGGGGCGCCTGCGGCGAGAGCGCCAGCTTCTCGGCCAGCGCCTTCCGCACGGTGCGCGCCACGTCCTGGATCAGCTTCTTCAGGATGTCGTTGATCAGCGCGCGTTCCTGCAGCGTCAGGATGCGGCCGCGGTCGCCCATCAGGTCGCCGATCGCACTGACCAGCTGGCTGCGACCCTGCGTGGTGCGGTCGTGCGCAAGATCGAGCAGCTTTCGAACGTCGGTCGCGATGATGGCCATTTGGGGTGCGACGAGCAAGACGGCGTTCCTAATTCACTGAATTGGACGTACTTTCCGGCGCCCTGCGAAGCACCGGAAATTCTTGATGTTTAAACCGTTATGGATTGGAAAGTTAACGGAGTACGGGTTAGCAAACCATTAATTTGATTGGCTAACCAATCTTTGCGTCATGACGGAAATAATGTGCGGATTGGGGAAATCCGCGGGCGCTTGCGTTATTCCGGGCGGA
>DATKNM010000037.1:0-2050 GCA_035541335.1 Binatia bacterium | reverse complement strand
GGCGGCGATGACGGCGGCCCTGACGGACGGCTTGCGCGCCGCCGGCATCGCCGACAACGACATTCATAGCGAGAGGTTCGATTTCCGATGAAGTGGATCGTGGCCGCGGCCAGCGCCATGTTCTGGCTCGCCATGACGGCGATCTGGTCGTTCGCCGGCTGGGCGCCGGAGCTGGCACCGGAAACCGCGAAAACCGTTGCGGCCGCCGCCGAAGCGCCGCAATACACCTCGACCGACGTGGCCGCGCATGGGAGTGCCGCCGGCTGCTGGGTCATCATCGACGGCCAGGTCTACGACCTCACCGGCTATATCGACGTGCACCCGGCCAATCCAACGACCATCCTGCAATATTGCGGCAAGGATGGAACGCGCGGCTGGGAAACCAAGGGCCGCAACCGGCCGCACTCCGCCGAGGCGCAGCGTCTGCTCGAACGCTATCTGATCGGAACGGTGTCCGACGACTGAGGTCGGTCGCAACCGCTCAGCCGCTGGCGCCGAGATCGGTGTGGAGGTGCGGGTCGCTCTTCGCGAGGATCTGTAGCGCCTCGAGCGTGTTGGGCTGGAGGCCGTGATCCGGCTTCTGGATGATGGCGTAGATCTGCTTCAGCATCCGCGGATCCCAGAACTTCTTGATGTGCTCCGAGATCCCCTTGACCGCCTGGTCGTGGGGATAGCTCTTGAAGAAGTCGCCGATCTGATTGGCCATGTAGACCAGCTTCTCGCCGGTGGTCTTCATCTCAAGTTCCGTCGGGTTAGGGTTGAATGCGGCGGGCGCCGGCGAAGAGCTTCATGCTGTCCGCGCGGGCCAGCGCCAGCAGGGTGAGGTCGTGGCTGGCGGCGAGCTTCACGGCCAGATGCGTCGGCGCCGAGACCGCGGCCAGCACCGGAATTCCCGCCGAGATCGCCTTCTGCGCCATCTCGAAGGAGCAGCGGCTGGTGATGACGGCAAAGCCGTTCCCGGCATCGATGCCGCCGCGCGCCAGGGCGCCGATCAGCTTGTCGAAGGCGTTGTGGCGCCCGACGTCCTCGCGCACGGCGACGATTCCGCCGTCGGCCGCGCAAAAGGCGGCGGCGTGCAATGAATGCGTGATGCGGTTGACGGCCTGCAGCGCGGGCAGCGCGTCGAGCGCGCGGTGGATCGCCGCCGGCGCGACCCGGAATTCGGAGTTGAGCTTCGGCAGCTCGCGCAGCGCCTGATCGAGGCTCTCGACGCCGCAGAGCCCGCAGCCGGTCCGACCCTGCAGCGCGCGGCGATGCTCCTTCAGCCGGTGGAAGGCGCGGGAGCTGATCTCGATCCGCGCCTCGATGCCCTCGCCGACAGGCTGGATCTCGAAGTCGGTGAGCTCGGATTTCGATTCGATGATGCCTTCGGTCAGGGAGAAGCCGAGGGCGAAGTCCTCGAGGTCGGTCGGGCTCGCCATCATCACGACATGGCTGAGCCCGTTATAGACCATCGCCACCGGGACTTCCTCGGCGATGGGTTCGGCCTGCCGTTCGCTCGAAGTCGGGTTTCGCCGCAGGAGCTGGTATTCGACTTCTGCTGCAGGCGGCTGCAGGCCCCCACTCTCACTCTCCCCCTGAAGAGGGAGAGAAGAGGGAGAGGCCGCCATCGTAGCGTCTTTTACCTGTGCGTCGGCAAGCGGTACCACACGGTTCACGACGGCCCGCCTACTCCGCCGCAGTCTTGCCGGCGATCTGGCGGGTGTCGTCGCGCAGCTTGGCGTATTTCAGTTGCCATTCCGACGGGCGGTTGGTCGGCCGGACCTCGACCGCGGTCACCTTGTATTCGGGGCAGTTGGTCGCCCAGTCGGAGAAGTCGGTGGTGACGACGTTCACGCCGCTGCCGAAGTGATGGAAGGTCGTGTAGACCACGCCCGGCTGCACGCGGTCGGTGATCACCGCTTTCAATGCCGTCTCGCCGGAGCGGCTCACGATGGAGACGATGTCGCCGTCATGGATGCCCCGCTGCTCGGCGTCGTGCGGGTGGATCTCCAGCACGTCCTCGTCATGCCAGGCGATGTTGCCGGTGCGGCGCGTCTGGGCGCCGACG
>DATKNM010000036.1:0-22018 GCA_035541335.1 Binatia bacterium | reverse complement strand
CAGGCTGTTGGCCATCCAGGCGAAGAACGGACTGTCGAACAGCACGGTGCGGAAATTGTCGAACACCCAGACCTGCGGGAAGCCGACCTTGTTGGTCGTGTATTCGTCGGCGCTCTTCAGGGCGGTTACGACCATGAAGATGGTCGGCACCAAGGCGAGGAAGCTCGCCAGCAGCAGGACGCCGTGCTTCAGAGCCCGGTCGGGCTTCAGCCGCGGCTCCCGCGGAACGACGAGGCGCGAGGCCTCAGCCACCAACTTCCTCCTCGTTGGCGCGGCGCCGCACGGCGAAGAGCGGGATGATCAGCAGCAGCGATACCAGGAACAGCAGGACCGATACCGCGGAGGCGACGCCCGGCAGGCTGATCTTCACCAGGGCGCTGAAGATGTAGAGCTCCAGCACCATGGTGGAAGTGCCCGGCCCGCCGCGCCCACCGCCCATGATGTAGACGTAGGAGAAGACCGAGGACAGCATGGTGATGACGCTGACCACGATGTAGAACTCGATCACCACCTTCATCTGCGGCAGGATCACGTAGCGCACCCGCTGCCACCAGTTAGCGCCGTCGAGCCGCGCCGCCTCGATCAGGGATTCGTCGAGATTGAGCAGCCGCGCCAGGAACAGGATGATGCCGAGCGCCGATTCCCGCCAGATGATCATCAGCATCACGGTCCAGAGTGCCACGTCCGAGGAACCGATCCAGTCCAGCGCCAGGAAGTCGAGGCCGAGCCAGTTCAGGGCGTCGTTCACCGGGCCGGAGAACTGGAACATCTTCTTCATAACGACGGCAATGATCGGGATCGCCAGGATGTAGGGCACGAACAGCAGGATGCGATAGAGCTTCCAGCCCTTCACGCGCTCATAGAGCACGATCGAGACCAGCAGCGACCAGCCGACCATCGCGGGCACGGCGATCAGGAGCAGCAGGTTGTGCGCGACCGATTGCCAGAACAGGTCCTGGCCGAGGATGAGCTCGTAATTGCGGAAGCCGATCCAAGGCCCGTTGATGCCGCGGACCTGCTTGAAGCTGAACTCGAAGATCCGGACCAGCGGATAGCCGAAGACGAAGCCGAGCAGCGCCAGCAGCGGCAGAA
The DNA here is from genome assembly GCA_035541335.1 of Binatia bacterium. Lineage (GTDB taxonomy): Bacteria > Pseudomonadota > Alphaproteobacteria > Dongiales > Dongiaceae > Dongia. Next base: position 20,926 of record DATKNM010000036.1, on the reverse strand, counting down.
TGTAGAGATAGGGCGTGAACCGGGCGGTCGGATTCATGGCACGCAGGGCAAGCGGCCGTCACGCCGCAGGATATGCGACGTGACGGCCGGAAGAAAAGCGGCTCTCAGGCGAGGTCTTTCGCCCACTGCTTATAGTGATCAACCATGTCGGGATTGAAGTCGCGCCAGTCCTTGGCAATCTTGGCGGCGAGCTCGCCCGCCTGCTCGCCGGTGATCTTGCCCTGCACCACCTGCTGCGCCGCCGGCACCATGGCGTTGTCGTAGAACTGGCCCGGAACCACGTTGGAGACGTAGGGGATGTTCTCCGACTGGCCGTAATCGTGCCACATCTTCTTCACCGCGGGATCGGAGATCACGGAGGTGTCGAAGTTGCTGTTGGTCGGCAGCCAGTGGGTCTTGTCCCAGAACACCTTCAACCGCTCCGGCGAGTTCAAGTATTCGAGGAAAGCGGCCGCCGCCTTCGGGTCCTTGGCGTCCTTGGAGATGCCGAGGCCCTGGGCGTCGAGGATCGGCTTCCCGGCCATCTTGCCCTTGCCATAGACCGGCATGACCATGGTGCCGACCCGGTCGTTGCTCTTCTTGCTGTCGTCCGGCAGGCGCGCGCCCACCGAGACGCCCATGGCGATCTTGCCGGAAACGATGAGATCGATGCCGGGGTAAAGCTCCAGCGAGGACATGTCGGGATTGAGAAAGTCGTGCTTCTTCAACTCCTCCAGCCGCACCCAGTGCTCGTGATACTTCGGGTCCTTGAAATCGCGCACGCCGGTGAAGAGGTCGATCGCCTCGCCGGTGCTGTCGATATTCTGCGACAGGCCGTGGCCGAAATACCATTCGCCCCAATAGCCGTCCTGGATGCCGCCGCCGACCGGCGCGATGCCCTTCGTCTTCACCTTGTCGCAAGCGGCGAGGAAGTCGTCCCAGGTCTTCGGCGGGTTCTCGGGATCGAGCCCGGCCTTCTCGAACACATCCTTGTTGTAGGACCAGGTCATCGGCTGCGGATACCAGCCGAGGCGATAGACGTGGCCGCCGTAATGGCTGAGCAGGGTCGGGTTCGACGCCTTCACCACCTCGTCGCTGACAAGGCCGTCGAGCGGCTGCAGGTAGCCCAGCCACACGCTCTCCATGTGATAGATGCCATTCCAGAGATACTGGATGTCCGGGGCCTTGCCCGCCGCCGCCGCGGTCTGGAACTGCGAGATCACCACGTTGGTGTCCTGCAGCATCGGCTTCACCGCGGCCGCAGTATAGCTCTTCACCGAGTCATCGACGAAGGCCTGCAGGCCGGGCAGCTCCTGCTCGCCCCACCACCACATGTTGAGGGCTGCTGCATCGGCACGCGCCGCGCGCAGTGGGACGATGCCGAGCGACGCTGCGGTGGCGGCCAGCCCGGCCGATCCCTTGAGCATTGTCCGACGCGAGACGCCGTTGGTTCCATATTCTTGTGCCATGGTTCGAGCCTTCCTGTTCGTTGCCTCTAGAATGTGCTCATCAACCCGCCATCGACCACCAGTAGCTGGCCGGTCATGTAGCGGCAATAGCGCGAGGCGAGAAACACCACCGTGCCCGAAACGTCCTCGGGATAGCCGGTGCGGCGCAGCGGGATCTTGCCCTTGTCGCAGTACCATTCGATGAAGTCCGGCGTCTCGGTCTCGTTGACGCCGTTGATGACCGACATCGGCGTCGACATGAAGCCCGGCGCCACCGCGTTCACCAGGATGTTGTGGCGCCCAAGCTCGACCGCCATCGACTTCGTGAGCGCGATCATGCCGCCCTTGGCGGCATTGTAGGCGCCGACCTCGCCGCTGGAGGCGAATCCCTGGATCGAGGCGATGTGGATGATCCGGCCTTCCTTCCGCGCGACCATGTGCGGCGCGACCAGCTTCGAGCCCATGTAGACGGCCTCGAGATTGATCGCGATGGTCTTCCGCCAATCCTCCAGCGTATCGTCGAGGATGGTCTTCAAGGGCGGATTGATGGCGGCGTTGTTGACGATCGCGTCGATCCGGCCGCACTTCCGCATGACGTCCGCAACGACGCGCGCATAGGCGTCATAGTCGGTGAGGTCGAGGCGATAGGGCTCGGCGCGGCCGCCGGCGCCGGAGATCTCGGCCGCGACGGCATCCAGGGTCTTCGGATTGCGCTCCAGCAGCACAACGGTCGCACCCTCGCTTGCCATCTCGAGCGAGACCGCGCGCCCCAGACCTTGGCCCGCACCGCTGACGATGCAGACCTGATCCGCCAGCAGACCCATCACGCTCCCCATCGTCCGACCCTGTTTCTCGGACTCATCGCAAGGTCGCCGCGCCGTTTTCCGGCATTTTGGACCTTGCTCTAGAATGTCGGACACAACTATGCTGCCCGCCCGAAAGCCGGTCAAGAGGTTGGAGTCCGCATTGCCGATGCCGCAGACGCGGTCCAGAGCGAAGCGCAGCGCGGCGCTGCAGCCGAAGCCGGCGGGACGCAGCGCGAAGGATCGCGGCGACGAAAGCGGATCGCGCAGCGTGCGCCGCGCGATCGCGATCTTCGAGTTCATGATGACGCGCGGCCGGCCGGTTACCATCGCCGAGATCATCGGCGCGCTCGAGATCCCGAAATCCACCGCCTACGACCTCGTCAACACGCTGGTCGAAGCAGGCTATGTCTCGCCCGACGGCAGGAACCGCGGCCTATTCCTGGGTCACAAGGTGTTCGAGCTCGGCATGGCCTATCGCAGTCAGGTCGATCTCCTGAAGGACGGCGCGAAGGTCGCGGAGGAGTTGCGCGACGCGACCGGCGAGACCGTGCAGCTCTCGGTACTCGAAGAACCCTGGATGCTGGTGCTCCTGAAGGAAGAGGGCGTGAAGCCGCTCCGCATCATCAGCCAGGTCGGCTCGCGGGTGCCGGTGAACTGGGCGGCGGCGGGACGGCTGCTGGTCTCCGATTTCGACGATGCACGGCTGCGGAAATTCCTGACCGATACGGTGCGCCAGTCGCCCTCGGGACGCGCCAACACCGACATCGATTCGCTGATGGCGGAGATCCGGCGCTACCGGAAGCGCGGCTACGCGACCGAGATCAACGAGGCCAACGAGCATGCCGGCTGCGTCTCGGCGCCGATCGTCGATGCCAGCGGCCACTGTATCGCGGCCATCAGCGTCGTGGCGCCGGAGCAGCGCCTCGCCAAGGGCAACCGCGAGAAGCTGATCGAGGCGGTGCGCGCGGCGGCAACCAAGCTCTCGCACCGCATGGGCGGCTGATCCATCGCGACGCCCGTCGCATGCGGCGCTGCAACCAGGGGACATCATGAAAATCGACAGCGTGGACTTCTTCTATCTCTCGATGCCGGTCGTCACCACCGCAGGCGACGGCAGCCAGGACGCCCTGGTGGTGCGGGTCACCGCCGGCGGCCATGTCGGCTGGGGCGAATGCGAGGCGGCGCCCCTGCCCTCGATCGCCGCCTTCGTCTGTCCGATGTCCCACGGCGCCTGCCGCCCGGTCGCCGCCTCGGTGCTGGGCGAGACGCTGGACGGGCCGGAGGACATCAAGCGCATCGCCGCGACCATCGCCTATAACTGCATGGACCTCCTCCAGGCGCCGCACACCTGGTCCGGCATCGAGGTGGCGCTCTGGGATCTGCTCGGCCGGGTCCGCGGCGAACCGGCCTGGAAGCTGCTCGGCTACGCGAAGTCGCATCCGAAGACGCCCTATGCCTCGGTGCTGTTCGGCGACACCGCGGACGACACCTTGAAGAGCGCCAGGGATATCCGCGCCAAGGGCTTCCGGGCCGCGAAGTTCGGCTGGGGTCCGTTCGGCGCAAGCCTGAAGGCCGACGTCGCCCAGCTCGAGGCGGCCCGCGCCGGGCTGGGGCCGGACGGCATCCTGCTGATCGATGCCGGCCAGATCTTCGCCGACGACGTCGAGGCGGCGGCGGCACGCATCCCCGCCCTCAACGCGGTCAAGGCCACTTGGTTCGAGGAGCCCTTCGGCGGTTCTTCCTACGAGGCCTATGGCAAGCTCGCCCCGCGCAGCGGCGCCGTGAAGCTCGCCGGCGGCGAGGCGGCACACAACACCCATATGGCGAAGCACCTGATCGACTATGGCAGCGTCGGCTTCGTGCAGATCGACTGCGGTCGGATCGGCGGGCTCTGGCCTGCGAAGCAGGTGGCGGATTATGCGGTGAGCAAAGGCGTCACCTATGTGAACCACACTTTCACCTCGAACCTCGCGCTCAGCGCCTCGCTGCAGCCCTATGCCGGGATCGCGCGCGATGCGATCTGCGAGTACCCGACCAATCTCAGCCGCCTCGCCGTCGAGCTGACCGCGAACCATTTGACGCCGAACGCGAGCGGCGAGATCGCAGCGCCCGACGCGCCCGGCCTCGGTATCGAGATCGACCCGAAGGCACTGAAGACCTATGCGGTCGATGTCGAGATCAAGGTGAACGGCAAGACCATCTTCGCCCCGCCGCAGTTGTGATCGCCGGCCGCACCGCCATCCAGGAAGATCCGAACTCCTGGATCCACGGATATCGTTCCGTCGAATCAAGGCCTTGCGGGTTTCTTGACAGTCCGGGGCCGCCGCTTTATAGGCTGGCCGCTCCGGCCCTTTCGGGCCCCGGTGGCACCGTAGCTCAGCGGTAGAGCAGGGGAATCATAATCCCTTGGTCGGCGGTTCAAATCCGTCCGGTGCTACCAATTCCTTCCCTCCCCCGTCGCCGGCCCTCGGGCTCACCCGAAGCGCTTGCGGTATTGCTTGGCGAAGGGCGTCTCCGGATAGAGCCAGCAGATCGAAACGACCAGCCAGGGCGCGATGAGCTCGAACGATCCGGCCGCGAATTTCTCCTCGGCGTCATAGCCGGTCACGGCGTCGCCCAGCCGGACGACCCAGCCGACGTTCCAGAAGCCCTGGATACTGACGTTGACCTCGCTGGCATAGGCATCGCACAGCACCTGCTCCAGGGCCGGCTGCGGCTGGCCCGCTTTGGTCGGAGGATAGATGGTGGTGGCGGTCTCGGGCATAACAGTTGAAGCATAACGCCGGCGTCAGGTTCCAGGAAGCCTGGAACGCCGGTCCCTTTCGGAGTGGGCCGAGTGCCGGTGCTGCGCCGGCTCCTCAGCCTTCGGGCTGCGGGGCCGGCGTCTTTCGCGTTTCCGGGATGGATTGAAGATCGGGGTGTGGCCGGCGCCATTTGGCGGCCCATGCCGGGCGGAGAGATGCCGCTTTCGCGACGATGAAACGTCCGAACCAGCGCGAGACAGCCGTGCCGAGGCGGTCCATCGGCACGAACAGCGTCGCCAGCACCAGGGCTATGACATCGGTTGCGATATTCGTAACGAGCCCGTGCGGCATCGCCATGGCGAAGGTGTAGAAGATCACGCTGTGGTTGAGATAGAGAGGAAATGAGATCGTGCCGAGCCATCGGCTGAAAGGCCGATCGAAGAACGCATTGACCTGCGCGTTCGAGACGGCACAAAACACGATCGGTACGGCGATGAAGATCGACCATTTCCCGTGGTCTGTAGGAGGCAGGAGCGCACAGCTGATGAGGGCAACCAGCAGCACGACCAGGGCCCAGGCTCCGACCCTTGGCACCCGGACGTGAATCGCGGCCAGGATCACGCCGCAGCAGAACGCCGAATACGCCGTGTAGTGGAGATAGAACGCGCCCGCCATCCCGGCAAGAATGGCGATCCGCCAGCGCCAGCGTCCGATGAGAAGCAACGCGGCAAAGACGATCATCGAGCCGTAGAGCTCATAGGGCATCGTCCACAGCGGCGGAATCAGCGCGGTGTGGACGTTGTAACGAAAGAACGTGCCGAACAGCGCGAAATACAAGGTCTCGACGATAGAGGGGGCATGCGTGATGGCCTCCTGGAACTTCGCGGGCCGGTCCGCGACCGGAACCAGAAGGGGCCCGAGCAGCCAGACGATCATCGACGCGGCCAGGATGGGAATTGCGAGCCTGACGTAGCGGCCGGCGCCGATCTTCAGGATGCCGCGGCGATCGCCGGTCTCGAAGAAGCCGATCGACAGGCTGAAGCCGGAGACCACGAAGAACACCCAGACGGCGAACTCGCCGTTGAACAGAACGATCCGCCGGAGAATCTCCGCCGAGGTCTCGCTCAGCGGAAACGATGAGACGTAGGTGTGGAACAGGACCACGGAAAGGGCACCCCAGCCCCGCAATCCGTCCAAGGCAGCCAACCTGCCCGATTCCTTCCGGATCGGCATTCCATTAATCATCGGTGGGTTATGGCATTAGCAGGGCTGCGGAGCAATTGCTCTCCGCGCCGGAACGGCATAGGGCACTATCCATCCCTGCGGCCCTGATGCGCAGTCGGAGGCCGCCCTCCAGGAGGCCGGGAACGCCGGTCCCTTTCGGAGCCGGCCCTCCGCCGGCTATGATCCAGCAAACGGAGGGCACGACCATGAGCACTGCGCGCGCGGATGCCGGCACGATCGGCCGTCAGACCAACCAGCATCTGGAATCGGCGGTCGCCGAGGCCGAGCAGCGCTACGTCGCCGCCAATCCCGAAAGCGCGCAATTGAACCATCGGGCCCGCGCCCACCTCCCCGGCGGCAACACCCGGACAACATTGCATTATGGTCCCTTCCCGCTCACCATCCGCCGGGCGGAAGGCGCCCGAGTGACCGACGCCGACGGTCACATTTACGTCGATTTCATCAACGAGCACACCGCCGGCGTCTTCGGGCATTCCGAGCCGGTGATCCAGTCGGCGCTGAAACAGGCGATCGACGACGGCCTCACCCTCGGCGGGCCGAACATCTATGAGCATGCGCTGGCAGACGCCATCGCCGCCCGCTTCCCCGCCTTGGAGCGCCTGCGGTTCTGCAATTCCGGCACCGAGGCCAACCTGCTGGCGCTGTCCACCGCGCGGGCCGTGACCGGCAAGCCCGCAGTCATGATCTTCGACGGCGCCTATCACGGCAGCCTGCTCTATTTCAGCCACGGCGCCTCGCCATTGAACGTGCCGATCCCCTTCGTGCAGTCGCGCTACAATGATGTCGAGGCGGCGCGACGCGACATCGCCGCCAATGCCGCGCAACTCGCCGCGGTGCTGCTGGAGCCGATGCAGGGCAGCGGCGGCGGCATCCCCGGCACGCCCGAGTTCCTGAACGCGCTGCGCGCGGCCTGCACGGAGCACGGCGTGCTCCTGGTGTTCGACGAGGTGATGACCTCGCGTCTCGGGCCCGGTGGTCTGCAGGGGCGACATGGAATCCGCCCCGACCTCGGGACGCTCGGCAAGTATGTGGGCGGCGGCATGACCATCGGCGCCTTCGGCGGCCGCGCCGACATCATGGACCGGTTCGATCCGAGCCGGCCGGATGCCCTGCCCCATGGCGGCACCTTCAACAACAACGTGCTTGCCATGGCGGCGGGTCATGCGGGGCTGACCAAGGTGCTGACCCCGGCGGCGCTCGACCGCATGAACGGTCTCGGGGACCAGCTCCGGGAGCGCACCAACGCCGTGGCCGCGAAACACGACATCGCCCTGCAGATGACCGGCATCGGCTCGATCTTCGGCCTCCATTTCCATCGCGGCCCGATCCGCAGCGTCCGCGATCTCGACGCCGGGGAGAAAGGCCGCGAGCGCGACCTCGCCGCGCTGAAGAAACTGTTCCAGCTCGACATGTTCCAGCGCGGCCTCTATGTGACCCGCCGCATCACCGGCAACCTCTCGCTGGCGCATACGGAGGCCGATATCGACCTCTTCCTCGAGGCGCTGGAAGAGTTCCTGGTCGATCGCGGCACCTTGGTCCGGCAGGTGGTCGCGTAGCCGGAGCGCGGTAACGGCCTTTACGGCCGCGGCCCGTCGGAGACCCTGTCCGGGCGCACTCAGCCTCTGAGAATGAAGGCGGAAATGCCGTCGGCGGCCGCCAAACCGATTCTGCGATCTGTAAAGGTCCGGTCTGGTCCGCGAGCAAGAGTATAGCGCACTTCCCGCTCCACAACAACCTTTGCGCGAGAATTCTGACCGAACGTCGCTCAACGTCATTGAATTCGGCCCCGGAGGCGTAACCTCGCGGCGACTTGCCGCGAACCGTCTCCAAGTCCATCGATCCGGAGGCATGTCATGCGATCCCTCGCTCTCCTCGCGGCCGGCCTGATGCTCGGGCTGACGCAGCCTAGTCTCGCCGAGACCATGGGCAGCCGCCCGGTCGTGGTCGAGCTCTTCACCAGCCAGGGCTGCTCCTCCTGCCCGCCGGCCAACGACAATCTCACTGCGGTCAGCGACCGGCCCGACGTGCTGGCCCTGAGCTTCGGCGTCACCTATTGGGATTATCTCGGCTGGAAGGATTCCTTCGCGAAACCCGAATACACCACCCGGCAATACAACTACGAGCGCACGCTTCACCGTGCGACCGCCTACACACCGCAGATGGTGATCGACGGCCAGAGCGACATCGTCGGCGCCGATGCGGGGGAACTCGACCAGGCGATAGCGGCGGCAGCTGAACGCAATGCCGCGAAGCCCGCAACCACCGTCGCGCTCGCCGGTGACAAGGTTGAAATCGGCGCCGGCGCGGCGCAAGCGGATGCCGCCGATGTCTGGCTGGTGCGCTACGACCCCAACGTCGTCCAGGTCCCGGTCGCCCGCGGGGAGAATGGCGGCCGCACCTTGCCGCACAAGAACGTGGTGCACGAATTGACGAGGCTCGGCGGCTGGGACGGCAGCGCCGAAAGCTTCGATCTCCCGCCGGCGATGGATGGATTGAAGACCGCGATCCTGGTCCAAGCCGCCTATACCGGCCCGATCCTGGCGGCGGCGAAGAACTAGTCCGCGAACATCGAGGTCAGCTTAAGGGCGACGCCCATCTTGCCCTCGACCTTGAGCTTGCCGGTCATGTAGGCGAGCGTGGGATCGAGCGTGCCCTTCATCAGCTTCTCGAGATTCTCGGCGCTGATGGCGATCGTGGTGTCGGCCTCGCCGTTCTCGACATTGCCGATCTCCGGCGTGGCGCCGGTCCCGTCCCAGAAGATCACGCCGTCGTCGAGCGTGAACTTGACCTTGTAGCCGAGCTTCACGTTGCGCCCTGCGTGACCGCGCAACGCGTCGGTCAGTTCCGCGAGATCCATGCCGTTCCCCCCAAAATTCGGCTAGGCCGCCGAGGCCTGGGCCGCATTCCCCGCATGCTGGCGGCGGATCCAGCCGCCACCGAGCACACGACTCCCCTGATAGACGACACAGGCCTGGCCCGGCGCCACGCCGAACTGCGGCGTGTCGAACGCTACCGTCGCCGCGTCCCCCGCGACGGTGATCCGCGCCGGCGCCGGCTGGCTCATGGAGCGGATCTTCACCGTAACCGGCAGGTCCTGCGCCTCGCCGGCCAGCCAGTTCATCTCGCGGAGATGGATGCGCGCGCAGGCGAGCGCCGCCTTCGGCCCAACGATCACCTGGCGGCGCTCAGGCTCGAGCCGCACGACGTAAAGCGGCTCATTGCTGTTCGCCTGGTCGTTGACCGCGATCCCCTTGCGCTGGCCGACGGTGAAATGGATGACCCCGGCATGCTGCCCGAGCACGCGGCCGTCCACGTGGCGGATCTCGCCGGGCTCCGCCGCACCGGGGCGGAGACGCTCGACCACGCTCGCGTAATTGCCGTTGGGCACGAAGCAGATGTCCTGGCTGTCTGGCTTCGCTGCGACGGCGAGGCCGAAGCGCTCGGCGAGTGCCCGGGTCTCGGTCTTCGGCATGCCGCCCAGGGGAAAGCGAAGGAAGTCGAGCTGCGCCTGGTTGGTCGCGAACAGGAAATAGCTCTGGTCCCGTGTCGGATCGGCGGCGGCGTGGAGCTCGGCGCCGCCGGCGCCCATCACCCGCTGCACGTAATGCCCGGTCGCGAGGCAGTCGGCATCGAGCGCCCGCGCCTGGTCCAGGAGATCGCGGAACTTGACCCGCTGGTTGCAGCGCACGCAGGGGATCGGCGTCTCGCCGGCGAGATAGGAGTCGGCGAAGTCCTGCATCACCGCATCGGAGAACCGGTTCTCGTAATCAAGCACGTAATGCGGGATGCCGATGCGATCGGCGACCTGGCGGGCGTCGTAGATGTCCTGCCCGGCGCAGCAGGCGCCCTTCTTCTGCAAGGCGAGGCCATGGTCGTAGAGCTGCAGGGTGACACCGATGACATCGTAGCCCTCGCTCTTCAACAGGGCCGCCACGACCGAGCTGTCGACGCCGCCGGACATCGCCACCACCACGCGGGTGGCGGCGGGCGGCTTGGCAAATCCTAATGAATTCAGCGTCCTATCCATGGCATCAGTCTAGCACGGCCGGCGGGGCTCAGCCGACCAGGATTTCCGTGATGCGCCGGAACGGCGAGGGATCGACGCTGAGCCCGAAAGCGGCCGAGAAATGGCCCTGGTCGCGGCGGAACAGGTTCTTCTCCGGCACCCGCCACTTGGTGGCGAGGCGCCGGCCGCCGTCGATCGGCGTCACGGTGTCCCGCTCGCCAATGAGGAGCACGATCCGCTCCGGATCGACCGGCGGGGTCGGCGCGGCATCGACGATGGGGGCGAGCGGCACGAAGCTGGTCGGCCGCCAGCCCTGGGCCTGGGCCGCGACATCAAGCCCGGCGATCACCGCCAGGGCGGAATCCAAGGCGAGGCTGCTAACCTTGTCGGTGGTGGTCAGCAGCATGAGGGAATCCGGCCGCGCCTCCGCGGGCCACTTGCCGGTGCGCCCGGCCGCGACCTGGGAGGTCAGCGCGCCGAGGCTCATGCCACTGAAGGCGACGTGCCTGGAGCCATTGCCGCGGGCCCAGGCGGCGATGATGCCGAACTCCTTCGCGGCCTGGGCGAGATGGCGAAGGCCCGAGCTCGGCGGCGCCATGATGAAGCTCTCGCCGCCATAGAGTCCGTCCGCCACGCGGCGGTTATGACCTGGACCGTCCGGCAGGATAACGCGGACACCGCGCTCAGCGACGGAGCCATAGCCGCGGAGGTCGCCCTTCATCATCTCGGTCTCGATGGCGAGGCCGTGGCCGAAGATCAATGTCGGCAGATCACCGCCCGGCTTCTGCTTCGGCTCATAGACATGGGCGTAGACCGTGTCGTTGTCCCCGCCCGGGCTCGGAAAGCGCAGCCAGTATTCGATTACGTTGCCGTTCGCGACCGCGCGGCTGCGCTCGACCTCGGGCAGGCGGTCCGGAAGGCCAAAATAGGGATCGGGATCGAGGATCGTCTCGGCGAATTCGTCCATCACCGCGGCCGGCGTTGGCACATCCAGCCTGACCGCGGGAAGGCCGCGGCGGCGCGCCAACAGGAGATAGGCGAAGCGATGGCCGAACCAGGCCTGGGCCGCATTCCGCCGCTGGTCCTCCGCCGCCCAGACATCGCCGGTCCCGCCGAAGACGGTATCGCGCCAGCGGCCGAAGGTGTCGTCGGAGGTGCGCTTCAGATCGGCGGTCTTCTTGAGGCGTTTCCCGATGCCGGGCGGCACGCGGCCGAGATCGAGCTCGGCGGCGAAGCGATCGGGATCGCCGTTGGAAATCCCGGCGGCCGCCCAGGCGCGAGATGCAGGAAAGATGCGCTTCAGCCCCCAGAGGCAGACCGGATCGACCCAGGGCCGAGCGATCAGCTTCAGGATCGGGCCACCTTTCAACTTCGCTCCTCGAGCCAGGCCGCCTGGATCGCTTCGAGGATCTTCTCGTTCGACTTCTTGGGATCGTCGTCGAAGACCGGAAGCTCGCGCACCCATTTCCAGAGATCGGTGAAGCGCAGATTGACGACGTCCGCGTCGGGATGCGCCTCCTCCAGCTCGATCGCGATGTCCTGGACGTCCGTCCACTTGAGCTTCCTGGCCACGGAAAGGATTCGCCTACTTCTCGACCATCATATTACGAGTCGCAGTCGGGAGTGTGACGGTCAGGCCGTCGAGCTCCTCGGTCATCTTGATCTGGCAGCCGAGCCGCGAGGTGTGGGTCAGGCCGAAGGCGAGATCGAGCATGTCCTCCTCGTCCTCGGTCGCCCCCTCGAGCACGTCGTACCACTCGGGATCGACGATCACATGGCAGGTCGAGCAGGCGAGCGAGCCCTCGCAGGCGCCCTCGAGGTCGATGTTGTTGCGGTGCGCGATTTCGAGCACGGAGAGCCCGAGCGGGGCTTCGACTTCGACCCGTTCGCCGCCCGGTTTAATGAAGGTCATCTTCGGCATCTCAAAGCTCTCCAGAACCCGGTTTTCCGGGCTTTCATCACTATTTACGGGGAAATCGCTATTCGGCGCGGTCAGTTGCCATACTCGCCTCGACCTCGTCAAGGCTGTGGCCCTTCAGCGCCTGGCCGACCGCCCGGTCCATGCGCCTCTGGGCGAAGGGATGGGTGACCTGCTCCAGGCTTTCGACCGCCGCCCCGATCCGGTCGCGGTCCTCGCCCCGGACTGTCTGCCGGACCTTCGCGACCGCAGCCTCGATGGCGGTGCGCTCCGCGGCGGGGATCAGGTCGCCGTCCGCCTTGAGGGCGCCATCCAGCGCCAGCAGCATCCGCTCCGCCTCGACCCGGGCCTCGATCAGCAGCCGGCGCTCCATGTCCTCGCGGGCGTGGGTCAGGCTGTCGCGCAGCATGTCGGCCATCTCGTCGTCGCCGAGGCCGTAGCTCGGCTTCACCGCGATCTCCGCCTTGACGCCGGTGGTCCGCTCCTGGGCGCTGACCGTGAGCAATCCGTCCGCATCGACCGCGAAGGTGATGCGGATCCGCGCCGCACCCGCCGCCATCGGCGGGATGCCCTTGAGCTCGAACCGCCCGAGCGAGCGGCAGGCATCCACGGTCTCGCGCTCGCCTTGCACGATGTGGATCTGCATCCCGGTCTGGCCGTCCTGGTAGGTGGTGAACTCCTGGGCCTTGGCGACGGGGATGGCGGTGTTGCGGTCGATCACCTTCTCGACGATGCCGCCCATGGTTTCGATGCCGAGCGAGAGCGGGATCACGTCGAGCAGCAGCGTGTCGCCGCCGCGGGTCAGGGCCTCGGCCTGCAGGGCGGCGCCCGCCGCCACCACCTCGTCGGGGTTGATGTCGGCCAGCGGCTCGCGGCCGAAGAACTTCGCCACCATGCGCCGCACCGCCGGCACGCGGGTCGAACCACCCACTAGCACCACGCCCTTCACCTCGGCGGCGGTGATATGGGCGTCCTCCAGCACCTGGCGGCAGGCCTTGAGCGTGCGCGCGATCATCGGCTCGATCAGCTTCTCGAACGCGGCACGGTCCACGATCTCGCGGAACTCCTGGCCGCCCAAAGTGCCGAACAGCTCGGCGCTGTCGCGCTCAGTCAGGATCTCCTTGGCGCGCCGCGCCGCCAGCAACAGGTTCTTCGCCTCGACCAGGGTCGGTGATTGTTGCCCGGCGCCCTTCAAGGCGGATTCCGCCAGCGCGTGATCGAAGTCGTCGCCGCCGAGGGCGGCATCGCCCCCGGTCGCCAGCACCTGGAACACGCCCTGCTGCAGGCGCAGCAGCGAGATGTCGAAGGTGCCGCCGCCAAGATCATAGACCGCGTAGAGTCCCTCCGCGCCGCGGTCGAGGCCGTAGGCGAGCGCCGCCGCCGTCGGTTCGTTCACCAGGCGCAGAACTTCGAGGCCGGCGAGCTTCGCCGCGTCCTTGGTGGCGGCGCGGGCGGCGTCGTCGAAATAGGCCGGCACCGTGACGACCGCACGATGCACTTCCCTTCCCAGCGCCGCCTCGGCGCGAGTCTTGATCGCCCGCAGGATGTCGGCGGAGACTTCGACCGGGCTCAGCACGCGCCCGGCCACCTTCAGCCGCACCATCCCGACCTGCTGGTCGCCGTGAATCTCGTAGGGCAGCGTCCCCGAAAGCGACTTTAGGTCGGCGGCGCCGCGGCCCATCAGCCGCTTCACCGAGCTGACGACCGTTTCCGGACGGCGCATCTGCTGGATCACCGCCGCCCGCCCGACCACGGGCTCGGCGCCCGCATAGGCGACGACCGAGGGGATGAGGCCGTCACCCTCCGGGTCGCGCAGGATCTCGGGCTTGCCGTCCTCGGCGATCGCGGCGACCGAGTTGGTGGTGCCGAGGTCGATGCCGATGGCGATGCCCTTCTCCTCCTCATGCGGCGCGGGCGTCTCGCCGGGCTCGTGGATCTGCAGCAGGATCGTGCTCACGCGCCCTCTCCCAGCGAATCCTCGAGGGCAGCGCGGCGCGCCCGGGAATCTTCCAGGAACTTCCGCCAATACTTCATGCGCGTCGCCGCGCGGTTCGCGGCGTCGAGATCGTCCGCCGCGAAGGCCTTGGACAATTGCGCGATGAGATCGATCGCCTTGGCGCCCGCCTCCACCTGCAGCGCCTCCAGCGCCTCGATGGTCTCGACCTCGGCAAGCTGCTCGCGCGCCTCCATGGCCTCCATGAGGAGCTCGGGATCGTTGACGGTCTGGTCCTTGGCCACGGCGGCGACGCGCCCGGCGCGCTCCAGCAGATAAGCGGCGCGGCGCAGCGGATCCTTCAGGGTCTCATAGGCCTCGTTCATCGCCACCGCCTGGGATTCGGCGATCGCCCGTTCCTTCGCGGTCTTGGTGACGAAGCGGTCGGGATGCATCGCCCGTTGGAAGCCGAGATACTGCTTCTCCAGCCGGTCGAGATCGAGGTCGAAGCCCGGCGCGACGCCGAGCCGCGCGAAATGGTCGAGATTGCCCGGCGGCTGGACCGCGCCGCAGCTATGGCAGAAGAGCGCGCGCGGCGCGACCGGCTGCCGGCAGGACCAGCATGGCGCCATCGGACCCGCTTCGGGCGATGACTGGGATCGCTCGTGCTCGCTCTGCGACATCGGAGAAACGCACCTGGACTCTGGACGTGGCCCTACTCTGGACGGCCTCACTCTAGACGTGAAAAGACTCGCCGCAGCCGCAACGGCCCTTTTCGTTCGGATTGCGGAAGACGAAGCCGGTCTGCAGCTTCTCCTCCACATAGTCCATCTCGGTGCCGAGGATGAACATCGTCGCCTTGGGGTCGATCAGCACGGTGACGCCATCCTGCTCCACCACCTCGTCGGCCGGACCCTTCGCGTCGGCATATTCCAGCGTGTAGGACAGGCCGGAGCAACCCTTGGTGCGGACGCCGATGCGGATGCCGGCCGAGGGCTTGCCGCGCTTATCCAGCAGCGCCTTCACCCGCTCGACCGCCGCGGCGGTCAGGGCGATCGCGGCCGGCCGCGGGCGCGGCGCGCGGCGCGGTTTCGCAGCGCCGGCGGCCACGGCCTCCGTGTTCGGCGCGGGAGTGTTCAACGCCTGGTCGTTCATTCCGCGGCCTTATCCTTCCCGCTCTGCTTCTCGCGCCCTTCTTGCTTCTCGCGAAAATCCTTGATCGCGGCCTTGATCGCGTCCTCGGCGAGGACCGAGCAATGGATCTTCACCGGCGGCAGCGAGAGGTGCTGCGCGATCTCGGTGTTCTTGATCTGCTCCGCCTCTTCCAGCGTCTTGCCCTTGACCCATTCGGTCGCCAGCGAGGAGGACGCGATCGCCGAGCCGCAGCCGAAGGTCTTGAACTTGGCGTCGGCGATGCGGCCGTCGGCGCCGACCTTGATCTGCAGCTTCATCACGTCGCCGCAGGCGGGCGCGCCGACGAGGCCGGTGCCGACATTGCCTTCGCCCTTCTCGAATGCGCCGACATTGCGCGGGTTGTCGTAGTGCTCCAGCAGCTTTTCGCTATAGGCCATGGTCGTACTCCCTCAGGATTTCGTCGATCGCCCTTCGGATGAAGGGGGGCGTGCTCAGTGCTCCGCCCATTCGATCGATTTGATGTCGATGCCTTCCTGGGCCATCTCCCAGAGCGGGCTCATCTCGCGGAGGCGCGTCACCGCCTGCACGATGTGCTCGATGGCGTAGTCCACGTCCTGCTCGGTCGAGAACCGCCCGAGGCCGAGCCGGAGCGAGGTGTGCGCCAGCTCCTCCTCGACCCCCAGAGCGCGCAGCACATAGGACGGCTCCAGCGAGGCCGAGGTGCAGGCCGAGCCCGACGACACCGCCAGTTCCTTGATCCCCATCATCAGTCCCTCGCCCTCCACATAGGCGAAGGAGACGTTGAGGTTGCCGGGGATGCGCCGGTCGGGATCGCCGTTGAGATAGATGTCCGGCAGGCGCGCCTTCAGCCCGTTGTAGAGCCGGTCCCGCAGCACTTTCAGTCGCTCCGCCTCCGCACCCATCTCCTTCCGGGCGATAGCGCAGGCTTCGCCGAGGCCGACGCAGAGCGGCGTCGGCAGGGTACCGGAGCGGAAGCCCCGCTCCTGGCCGCCGCCATGGATCAGCGCTTCCATGCGGACCCGCGGCTTGCGGCGCACATAGAGCGCGCCGATGCCCTTCGGGCCGTAGATCTTGTGGCCGGAGATCGACAGGAGGTCGATCTTCATGGCGTTGACGTCGAGCGGAATCTTGCCCACCGCCTGCGCCGCGTCGGTGTGGAAGTAGACGCCGCGCGCACGGCAGATCGCACCGATCTCGGCGATCGGCTGGATGACGCCGATCTCGTTGTTGACCGCCATCACCGAGACGATCGCGGTCTTGTCGGTGATCGCCGCCTTCAGCTGCTCGAGATCGATGAGGCCGTTCTGCATCACCGGCAGGTAGGTGACCTGGAACCCTTCCAGCTCCAGGTGGCGGCAGGAATCGAGCACGCATTTGTGCTCGGTCGCGACCGTGATGATGTGGTTCTTCCGGTCCTTCTGGAAATGCGCGACGCCCTTGATCGCCAGGTTGTTCGATTCCGTGGCGCCCGAGGTGAAGATGATCTCCTTCTCGTCGGCGCCGATCAGCGCAGCGATCTCGGCCCGCGCCTTCTCCACCGCCTCCTCCGCGTCCCAGCCATAGGAGTGGTTGCGGGAATGCGGATTGCCGAACTTCTCGGTGAAGTACGGCAGCATCGCCTGCACCACGCGCGGATCGCAGGGCGTGGTCGCCTGGTAGTCGAGATAGACCGGCAGCTTCGGCCGGTTCTCGAGAGCGTGATTGCTGTTGGTCATGGTCATGTGTGCCTGGGTGTTCATGTGTGCCTGTCTGGCCTTGATCTCAAGCTGCGGGTTGAACCCGCTCATCGACGTTGCGCGGCGCCTGGATGCGCGACCCATGGATCCGCGACCAGGCGGCGAGGAACGCATCGACCTCGGCCATGGTGTTCTCATGGCCCAGGCTGACGCGGATCGCCCGCGCGGCGGTCGCGGCGTCGAAACCCATGGCGCTCACCACGTGGCTCGGCCTCACCTTGCCGGACGAGCAGGCGGAGCCGGCGCTGACCGCGATCCCGGCGAGATCGAGCGCCATAATGGCGGTCTCCGCGGTCATCGAACCCGCGGCGAAGCAGAGCGTGTTGAGAAGGCGCGGCGCCGCCGCGCCGAAAATCGTCACCGCCGGATCCTGTTCCTGGAGGCCGCGCTCCAACACTTCACGCATCCTGCGAACCTGCACGGTCTCGCGAGGTTCCAGCGCCGCCAGCGCCGCACCGAGGCCGGCAATGCCCGGCAGGTTCTCGGTTCCCGCGCGCCGGCCCCGCTCCTGGCCGCCGCCGAGCAGCAGCGGCGCAACCGCGACGGCGCGGCCGAGCACCAGTGCGCCGATGCCCTGCGGCGCGCCGAGCTTGTGGCCGGAGAGCGTCAGGAAATCGACATCGAGCGCCGCGAGATCGACCGGCATGCGGCCGATCGCCTGCACCGCATCACAATGGACCAGCGCGCCATGGTCGTGGGCGATCTTCGCCGCCTCCGCCACCGGCTGGATCACGCCGGTCTCGTTGTTCGCAAGCATCAGCGAGACCAGGGCCGGGCGGGCATCCTGCTCCAGCAGGAAGCGCAGGTGATCGAGATCGACGACGCCGTCCTGCGTGACATGGATCGTCGCAGCGCCGGCATCGCGTGCCGGCCTCAGCACCGAGTCATGCTCGATCGCGGAGACGATGAGGCGCCGCTCGCCGCGGCTGCCGATCGCGAGGACGTTCGCTTCGGTGCCGCCGGAGGTGAAGATCACGTTCTCCGCCGCGGCGCCGACGAGATCGGCGAGACGGCCGCGCGCCTCCTCCATGGTCTTGCGCGCATGCCGGCCGAAGGCGTGGACCGAGGACGGATTGCCGCCGAAGGCGAGCGCCGCCGCGACGGCGTGCTGCGCCTCGGGGCGCACCGGCGCCGTGGCATTCCAGTCCATGTAGATCGCGGTCGGCATGGCGGTCGCGGATTCTTCTCTTGTGAACAGGCTTATTCGGCGGCGACCGGCGTCGAGGAGGTGCTGGGCTGCGGCGGCGTGGCGCCGTTGCCACTGCCAGCCCCGGTGCCATTGGTGGTCACCGGCGCTTCCGTGCCGTCGCCCTTGGCCACCGCGCCGGACCGCCCGAGCACGCGGCGCTCGCAGACGTCGGCGAGCGACACCGAGTTCAGGAACAGGTGGATCTGGTGCGACAGCTCTTCCCAGAGATCGTGGGTGAGGCAGCGGCTCTTGTCGGTATGGCAGCCGGCGCCGGAATTCGGCTTGCAGCGCGTGGCGCGGATCGGCTCGTCGACCGCCATGATGGCGTCGGAGATCCGGGTGTCGTCGGCGGTGCGGGCGAGCAGGTAGCCGCCGCCCGGGCCGCGCACCGACTTCACCAGCCCGGCGCGCCGCAGCTTGGCGAAGAGCTGCTCCAGGTAAGAGAGCGAGATCTCCTGGCGGCCGGAAATGTCGGCCAGCGCCACCGGCCGGCCGTTGCTGTGGCCGGCGAGATCCACCAGCGCCATGACGGCGTAACGTCCCTTCGTGCTCAGTCTCACGGCAGGTCCTCCTTAAATTGGGCTCGGCGGATATTCGTCGGAGGCGGCAATCACCGTCTCCGGCGCGTCTCCGCTCGAGATTGCGGGCGCCCCGTTCACATCGCCATTCATGTGGAGCGCGCCCGCCGGCATCTCGGCTTCCAGCGCGGCGACCCGCGCCTGGAGCCGGGAAATCTGGTCCAGCAATCCGTCGATCGCCCGCGACACCGGGTCCGGCAGCTCGCGGCCGGGAATGCCATAGGCATCGAACTCGGTGCAGGCGTCCTTCGGCTTCACCACGCGGCCGGGAATGCCGACGACAGCGACGCCCGGCGGCACGTCCTTCACCACGACCGCATTGGCGCCGACCCGGGCATTCCGACCGACCACGATGTCGCCCAGGATCTGCGCACCGGCGCCGACGATGACCCCGTCCTCCAGGGTCGGATGGCGCTTCACGTTCACCTGCGAGGCCGAGTTGATCGAGGGCGAGATGCCGCCCAGGGTAACGTCGTGATAGAGGGTGACGTCGTCGCCGACGATCGCCGTCTCGCCGATCACCACCCCCATGCCATGATCGATGAACAGCCGTCGCCCGATCCGGGCGCCGGGGTTGATCTCGATCCCGGTCAGGAAGCGGGAGAACTGGGAGATCATCCGGGCGAGGGTGTAGAAACCCGCGCCATAGACCCGGTGCGCCACCCGGTGGAACATCACCGCATAGAAGCTGGGATAGGCGAGGATCACCATCAGGCGCGACCGGGCCGCCGGATCGCGGGCCATGGTGGCGTCCACTTCTTCCCTTATCCGCTTGAAAATCCGCATCGCCATCGTGTTTACTGTCGCGCCGTTGGGGCCTTAGTGGATCGTGCCGCTCGGGTATCTGCTCGCAAGACGGCCGATGCAAATCCTGGCGGACATATAGTATGCCCTAGTAACGTGGTCAAGAATTAGCACGGTCACAAGGCCATGGAAGCTCAGGGAAGACCCTGACGTCCACTAAGGTATCCGCACCGGGCTCGAGATCCAGCCTGCCTCACCTAAGCGACTGCAAGATAAAGAAAAATCCAAGCCCACATGCCGGAAATCATTCTGAACGGGCCGGAAGGCCGCCTCGAAGGCCGTTACCAGCAGAGCGCCACCCCGAACGCGCCGATTGCCCTCATGCTGCACCCGCACCCGCAGCATGGCGGGACCATGAATAATAAGGTGGTCTATTCGCTCTACCAGTCGTTCCAGCGCCAGGGCTTCTCGGTGCTGCGCTTCAATTTCCGCGGGGTCGGCCGCTCCCAGGGCAAGTTCGACCGCGGCGAAGGTGAGCTGAGCGACGCCGCGGCGGCGCTCGACTGGCTGCAGAGCTGGAACCAGAACGCGGCGCAGTGCTGGATCGCCGGCTTCTCCTTCGGCGCCTGGATCGGCATGCAGCTCCTGATGCGCCGGCCGGAGATCAGCGGCTTCATCTCGGTGGCGCCGCCGGCCAATGTTTACGACTTCAGCTTCCTCGCCCCCTGCCCGTCCTCCGGCCTGGTGATCCAGGGCGACCAGGACACGGTCGTGCCGCAGGAAGCCGTGGCGAAGCTGATCCAGAAGCTCAGCCACCAGCGCGGGATCAAGATCGACTATAAGGTCGTCCCGGGCGCCAGCCACTTCTTCAACGAGCATCTCGACCAGCTCGCCGAAGCGGTCGACCAGTACCTCGTGACCGCGATCCCGGAAGCGGCTGCCAAGGCCCGCTCGACCCGCTAGCGCGCCTACCCCCGATTCATCGCCAGTGCCTGCGGCCGGTGCAGCCGGCCGCCGGTCGTCGGCTGCCGGACGCCGGTCGTGCCCGGGAAGCTGATCGGCAGGTCGCCGAGCGCGCGCACCGCCATGAAGGCGAAGGCCTGGGCCTCGATGAGGTCGCCGTTCCAGCCGATCGCCTCAATGGGATCGACCGACGCGCCGAGCCGCGCGCGCAACGCCGCCATCAGCACCGGATTGTGCCGGCCGCCGCCGCAGACCAGCCAGCGCCTCGGCGCCGACTCCAGGCGCGCGATGCCGGCGTGGATCGCGGCCGCAGTGATCGCGGTCAGCGTCGCGGCGCCGTCGGCAGCGCTGAGGTCATCGATCGAGAAATCCTTGAAGGCATCGCGGTCCAGCGACTTCGGCGCCGGGCGCGCGAAATAGGGATTGGCGAGGAAGCGCGCGACCGCCGCCTCGTCCACGGCCCCGCGCCGCGCCAGGGCGCC
>DATKNM010000035.1:0-3225 GCA_035541335.1 Binatia bacterium | reverse complement strand
CTGGAATCGGCCTGCCGAAGTTCATATGTTGAGACCGGAATGTTGAGATCATGGGGTGACGCATGGCCGATGAGGTTCGCGACAATCCCGCCGAGCATCGCTTCGAGCTCGCGGTCGAGGATGCATTGGCGGTCGCCTACTACACCCTGGCGCCGGGCGTCATCACCTTCACCCATACCGAAGTGCCGCAGGCACTCTCCGGCCGCGGCATCGCCTCGAAGTTGATCCGCGGCGCCCTGGAGCAGGCGCGCAGCAAGAAGCTGAAGGTTGCCGCGAAGTGCCCCTTCGTCTCCGCCTATCTCGGCAAGCACTCGGAGTTCAACGACCTCATCGCTTAGACGGCCGCGGCCCGTTCAAGACCCCGTCAAGGTGCGCTAAGCCTTTGACAACGAATGCCCCAGTGCCATCGGCAGGGGCCAAACCGATTCTGCAATCCGTCCAAGTCCGGTCAAGGTTGGCGACTGAGATTATACCTCACTGCGGATCCCGAAACAACCTTTGCGCGAGAATTCTGCGAACAGCAGACAGGGGTCAGATCGCGTCGGCCTTGTGCGGGTGGGCGACGTTGCTGCGCGTGTCCGGCGCCGCGATCACGCGCTCTCGCGGCAGGGTGACCGTCACCGTCGTGCCGATGCCGACGCGACTTTCGAGGGCGATCCTGCCCTGGTGCAGCTCGACCAACGACTTCACGATCACCAGGCCGAGGCCGGTGCCCGGCGTGCCGGCACGTTTCGCCGCCTCGGCCCGCGCGAAGGGCTGGAAGAGATCGGGGATCTCCTCCTCCGGAATGCCGCGACCGGTGTCGGCGACGGTGAGGACCGGACGTCCGAGCTCGTCGAGGCGACAGGCGACCGAGACGCGGCCGCCTTCGGGCGTGAACTTGACCGCGTTCGACAACAGGTTGAGTGCGATCTGCCGGAGTCCACGCTCATCCGCGAGGACCGGCGGCAGAGTATCGGAGACTGTCACGTCCAACGTTACGCCGCCCTGCTCGGCCTGCACCTTCACCAGCGCGATCGCCTCGCGGAGGATCGCGCCGAGATCGCAGGCAGCCTCGGTCAGCTCGTAGCGGCCGGCCTCGAGCTTGGTCGCGTCCAGCAAGTCGTTGATCAGCGAGAGCAGCAGGCTGCCGCTCTTCTGGATGTCGCCGGCATAGCCCTGGTATTTCGGATGGCCGAGCGGGCCGAACATCTCATGCCGCATGAGGTCGGAGAAGCCGATGATGGCGTTGAGCGGCGTCCTGAGCTCGTGGCTGACATTGGCCAGTAGCATCGACTTCGCCTTGTTGGCCTGCTGCGCCTCGTCGCGCGCCGCCGCGATGTCGAGGGTCATGTGCTGCAGCGCTTCCACATTCTCCGCCAGCGCACCGGCGGCGCGGCGGCGCTGCTCGATCGCCAGCAGCGCGATGATCAAAAGGGCGAGCCCCACGAAGCCAATCCAGATCGAAGCGGCGGCATCCAAGACCAGCCGCCGCCGGTCGACGATCATCACCAGGCGCCAGGGCGTTCCGGTCACGGTGGCGCGATAAAGCAGCCAGCCGCCCCGGCTTTCGAATTCCGTGGCCGGATGGTCGAGTGCCAGCGCCGACCGGCGCAGCGCCGGCGCCGACGGAAGCAAGTCGGCGAAGTCGGCAACTTTGGTCGGCGCCACGCCGGCGGCGGCGGAATCGGCGATCACGTGGTTGGCGGTGTTGGCGAGAAACACCCGCGCATCTTTCGCTTGCGCGGCGGCCATCAGGCGGCTCAGCGTCCCGAGCGTCAGATCGATGTCGATGGTGCCGCGGAAGCGGCCGCCGGCGTCATAGACCGGCTGGCCGATCGTCGCCATCAGGCCCTTGCCCGCGAGATCGAGATAGACGTCGGTCCAGAAATGCACGCGCATCGCGTCGTGCTCCGGCAGGCCGCGGGTGTAGAACTCGTAGCCGAGGAGATCGTCGCTCCAGTGGAATTCATGCGACGGCACCCAGGGATGGAGCAGGATGAAACGGCTCTTCGACGTGTAGTAGACCCAGGCCGCATCCGGTACCTGGTCGTGGGTGCCCTCGAGCAGCGGATCGAGCGCGAGCGCCATCAGCATCTCGCGCCCGGCATCGCTGTCCGCCGTAGGAACCGTGCCCGCGCCGGTGAGGTTCGCATACATGTTGGGGTCCGCACCCGCCGGGAGGCTGTCGAGCGCAAACCCGGCGAATGCCGTCGAGGGCGCCAGCGAAGCCATCGCCCGATGGGCCGAATCCGGCTGCGTCGGCTCCGCGAGCAGGGTCTCCGCCTGGCGCCGCAGCAGGTCCACGTGATCGATGCAGGTGGCGATCAGCATCGCCACATTGGCCGTGACGTCGATGGCGTCATGGCGGAGAGATTCGAGCCGCGCCTCGTATTCACGCGCGCCCAGCACCCAGAGACCGACCGACGCGGAGATCAGGCTCACGGCATAAAAGACATAGGCGATGACGGCGCCGCCCAGGGTCGGACGGCCGCTGCGGTTTCTGCGCGGGAACATCAGTAGACTGCGCCGGGACCGCGCTTCGCCGGAGGTCGCCGGCACCCGCCGGTTGTTGGGTCAATCGCCATGACCCAAGCATACCCGGGAATGTTTAACCCGCGCTTAACCTTGCGCGTCTCGGACAGTGATCCGGGTCACGATCCGGTGACGCGGCCGGCCATTTCCTCCCCGGGCACCGCCCCGGATTCCTTCAGCGGCGCGCCCAGGAACGCCGCCGTC
Organism: Binatia bacterium; assembly: GCA_035541335.1. Classification (GTDB taxonomy): domain Bacteria; phylum Pseudomonadota; class Alphaproteobacteria; order Dongiales; family Dongiaceae; genus Dongia. Next base: position 507 of record DATKNM010000035.1, on the reverse strand, counting down.
GTCTCGATTGCCTGTTTGAGGCCGATCCGCTGGACCGCGACGCCTTCCGGGAAGGCGGTCAGCAGACGCGAGGGCATGGCCTTGTCCAGCAACACGAAGACGCCGCGGTCGTCGGCGCGGCGGATCAGGCGACCGAAAGCCTGCTTCAGCTTCAGCCTTGTCAGCTGGTCCTCGTATTCAGTGCCGCCGAAGATCTCCTTCCGCGCCTTATGGAGGATGTCGGGACGCGGCCAGGGCACACGGTCGAACACCATCAGCCGGAGCGCGCGGCCCGGCACGTCGACGCCGTCCCGCACCGCATCGGTGCCGAGCAGGCAGGCATCCTCCTCGCCGCGGAAGATGTCGATCAAGGTCGCGGTGTTGATGGCGTCCACATGCTGGGCGAGGAGATCGATCCCCGCCTCCTCCAGCGCCGGCGCGATGCGGCGATGGACGGCGCGCAGCCGCGAGATCGCGGTGAAGAGGCCGAGCGCGCCGCCCTTTGCCGCGAGAAAGAGCGCGCGATAG
>DATKNM010000034.1:0-12409 GCA_035541335.1 Binatia bacterium | reverse complement strand
CGGCATCCTGCCGCTGCATTCCAACACCGGCGAGGTCAAGACCATGATCTCGACGCTCACCGCCGGCGGCACGACCAACGCCGCCCAAGGACTGTTCTGGGCCTGGGAAGTGCTGATGCCGGGGGATCCCTTCAACGAAGCAGTGCTCAACCCGCCGTTCGACCGCGCCCAGGCGATCGTGCTGATGACCGACGGCCAGAGCCATGGCGGCAACGGCGACGCCTATCATGGCTGGTTCGGCGCCGGCGACCAGTCCTCCTCCACCACCGACTTCGGCAACAATCTGGACCTGCTGGTCTACAACTCCGACTGCAGCACCACGACGAAGAAAGTGGACAACAACCTCGGCAACCGGCTGCTCCAGGTCGCAACCAAGATCAAGGGCTGCGACAAGAAGCTCGGTCCCGGCCAGGGCCCGATCAAGATCTATGTGATTCAATATCAGCAGGCGGGCGAGCAGGACCTCACCGACCTGCTCTCTCAAGTCGCCACCAAGCCGGACAAGCCCTATTTCTTCGCGGCGAACAACGAAGACGCGCTCAAGGACGCCTTCAACCAGATCGGCGCCAGCCTATCGGCGCTGCGCATCGTCCAGTAGTCTGCGGGAAAAGGAACGCCGGCCCCGAATGCGCTCGGGGCCGGCGTTCGCTTTTGCGGGTTGTCACCCGCGGCATTACTGGTCGGACGGCGTCAGATCGGTGGGCGGCACGGTCTCGAGATTGTGGTTGCGCGGCCGGGTGTAGGAGACCCGGTAGAGCTGCGAGCCCTTGTAGATGATGTTCCCGAACATCGGCTTGTAATTGTAGTAGACCTCGGCGACGAGCACCTCCTCGTCGGCGGCCGGCGTCAAGCCGGCCGGGAGATTGGCCGGCGTGCCGCTGCTGCCGAGCTTGCTCGCCGTGGCGACCAATCCGTTCTTGCGCTGCCAGGTGATCTTGACGCCGGTGCCGCTGGGATTGTTGATCGAGGTGACGATGACCTCTCCGTCGTTCACGACGTCATAGGGCTGCATCATGGACTTGGCGCCGGAGAAGATATCGACCAGCTGGTCCTTGGTGATCGGATCGTCGGCCTGGGCCACCAGATCGGCCACACCGGCGGAGGCGCGCGACATCTTCTGGAACACCAGCACGTAGCTCGGCACCTCGAAGCAGCCGAGCGCCAGCAGCACGAGGATCGGCGTGATCAGTGCGAATTCGACCGCAGCCATGCCGCGCTGGTCGCGGCCGAACCGCGGCCGCCGCATACAGGATGTCGCTCGGTGGAAGTATCGGGCCATGGTCACGAACAGAAGCTGCTGCCGGAGAGGCTGGGCTCGTTCTTGACGACGATGCTGGCGCCCATCGGGATGATGAATTTGCCGGGGTGCTTGGGATCCGGCTGGCCGAGGAACTTGCCGATGATCGGCGTCATGATGGTCCAGTTGTAGTTCACGGTATAGACCACGATGTCGCCGGCGACGCCGGTGCCGTCGTCCTTGGAGCCGGGACCGTCCCGCGTTCCGTTGCAGTTGACGTCGGAGTAAGGCTCGCCGACGTCATAGACGCCGTTCGGCGGATCGCCGGCATGCGGGAAGTCCGGCTTGTCGACGAACGGCTCGCCGTCCTTCACGACGCTGAAGCTGTCGTACACCTTGGTGGTGATGGTCGCCGTGTTGAGGTCGATCAGGTCGAGCGTGTTCTGATTGAGGATGAAGCCGATCATCATGGTCCGGGGATCCGGAGGCGTGCCTTGCTTGAAGGCATCGGGGACCTGGTTGAGAATCTGGCTGTTGGTCAGCGACCCGTTGGCGATATTGGTGATGCCGTAGCGCGATGCTTCCTTGAGGCCGCCCTCCAGGGTGACCAGGCTCGCCATGCAGAGGCTGACCTCGAGGATCCCGAACGAGAACATCAGGAGGACCGGCAGCAGCAGCGCATACTCGACTGCGGCGGCGCCGTCCCGGTTGCGCGCGAAGCGCCGCAAACCCTGAGCGATGTGCCTGATCATGACGCTGTCCGCAGTTCGCACGGCCGGGAGGAAACGCATGATCAAATTAGAAGCCCAACTGGTTTAAGTCCAGTTAGCGCCTTGAAAGGACTGGGAAAATAAGCAAAAATACCACGATAGTGTGGTGTGATTTGCCGTGAAGCCAATGCCGGCCCGTTCCGGTCAGGCCCGGGCGGTCTCCTGCCATTTTCCGGTCTCGGCCTGCTGGAAATAGACCACGGCATGGCCGGCCTCCCGGCAGCGCCGCCACTGCTCCCGGGCGGCCGCCACCGCCGCCTCGTCATGGCCGTCGAACAGCTCGCAGACCAGGCGGAATTCGGCCAGTCCCGTATGCCGCGCCCCGTCGCTGAGGATCAGCACCGAGGCTTGGTTGGCGTTCTCCGGCTGATCCTCGCCGGCGGGAGGGCCGGAGAGGAAGATCGGCTGCTGCGCCGCCTCGCCGTCCCGGGCCGTGCCGTGAGGCAGGAAGGAATCCGGCCGATAGGTCCAGAGCAGGGCAGCGAGAGCCTCCGCCCGCTCCGTCGAGCCGGTCAGCACCAGGGTGCGCTCGCCGCGCTGGTAGCAGCGCTCCAGGATGACCGGCAGCACTTCCTCCAGCCGGGCGCGCTGCAAGTGATAGAACCGGACCTCGGTCACGGCCTCGCCGCCACCCTTCCGGTCACTTGTCTTCGTAGTGGTCGGCGACGAGCCGGTCGAGCAGGCGCACGCCATAGGCCGTGGCGCCCTTCGGCACGGTCGGTGCGTCCTTGTCGCTCCAGGCCATGCCGGCGATGTCGAGATGCGCCCAGGGCACGCCCTTCTGCACGAAGCGCTGCAGGAACTGCGCCGCGGTGATGCTGCCGCCGAAGCGTCCGCCGATGTTCTTCATGTCGGCGGCCGGCGAATCGATCAGTTTGTCGTAGGCCGGCGCCAGCGGCATGCGCCAGAGCAGCTCGCCCGTATCCTTGCCGGCGGCAACCAGGCGGTCCGAGAGCGTGTCGTCGTTGGCGTAGAGGCCGGCATGAAGCTGGCCCAGCGCGACCATGATGGCGCCGGTCAGGGTTGCAAGGTCGATAACCGCCACCGGCTTGAAGTTCTCCTGGGTGTACCAGAGCGCATCGGCGAGCACGAGCCGGCCCTCGGCGTCGGTGTTCAGTACCTCGATGGTCTGGCCCGACATCGAGGTTACGATGTCGCCTGGCCGCTGTGCGGTGCCCGACGGCATGTTCTCCACGAGGCCGACGACGCCGACTGCGTTGACCTTGGCCTTGCGGGCGGCGAGCGCGCGCATCAGGCCGATCACCACGCCGGAGCCGGCCATGTCCCACTTCATGTCTTCCATGCCGGCGGCCGGCTTGATCGAAATGCCGCCGGTGTCGAAGGTGACGCCCTTGCCGACGAAGGCGATGGGCCGCGCTTTCGCATCCTTGGCGCCGTTCCAGCGCATCACCACCAGCTTCGATTCCCGCTCGCTGCCCTGGCCGACGCCGAGCAGCGCGCCCATGCCGAGCTTCTTCATCTCGGTCTCGCCCAGCACCTTCACCTCGACGCCGACCTCGCTCAGCGTCTTCGCCTGCTGCGCCAGGGTCTCGGGATAGATCACGTTGGCCGGCTCGGAGACGAGGTCGCGGGTGAAGCTGACGCCGTCCGCGATCTTCTCCAGGGGATCGAAGGCGCGCTTCGCGGCGGCGGTTTCGCCGACGCCGATGACGAGGCGCCTCAACGTGGGCTTGTGCTCCGGCTTCTCTTTCGTCTTGTACTTGTCGAACCGGTAGCTGCGGAGCTGGGCGCCGAAGGCGATGTTGGCGGCGAGTTCGGCCTCGCTGAGCGGCGCGCCCGGGATCGCCTCAAGGAGGATCGTCGCCTCTTTCTCTCCGGCGCTGTTCAGCGCGGCCACCATGCGCCCGCCCACGGCCTGGGCCGACAGCGCGTCGAGCTTCGCCGCCTGGCCGAGCCCGAATGCGAGGACGCGATGCGCCGAGACACCGGCCGGCGCCAGCAGCGCCAGTTGATCGTCGGTGCCGCCTTTGAAGCGGCTGGCGCCGATCGCGCGCGTGACCGCGCCCTTGGTCGCCTTATCGACCTGTGCGGCATGCAGCCCGAGCTTGCGGCCGTCCATGACTGCGACGGCCAGAGTGCCGGCATCCGGCAATTCCGGCTTGGCGAATGCGATTTTCATGCTTTCCTCGGCGATTGCGGCCGGTGACGCCGGCCCCGACTTGCGGTTCAGAGACTTGCGATTCAGATTTGCGAACTGGACGTCATCGAGAATTAGCATACCGAGGCTGGCGCCGCCAGATCGGAACGCGGCAGGGGAGCGCCTCGCAAGTCCATGAAATCAGTGGACGAATGACCGCAAAATGCTAGTTTACCGGCCAACCAACGCGGCCGGATTCCGGCCCCATCGGCCGCCGCAAGACCGGGGGAGACCCAGGGGGGAGAAGAGGGCGCGCCGAAGGGGTTGCCGGGCGCAGCACAAAGATCATCGGGCTCTACAGGGTGGCGGAGTGCGGCGGCTCAGGCCTTCGACCGGGTTTGCATCAACGGCGGCAGGCGGATTGTCCCGTCGCCGGCCGGTGCATTGGCTGCTGCTCGGCGCCGCTCTCCTGACGGCGTTTGCGGCGACCCCTCGCGCCGCCCGCGCCAGCGACAGCCCGGTCAATCTCGTCGCCCAGGAAGTCGGCTACGACCAGGACCTCGGCGTCTATGTGGCGCGCGGCCGGGTCGAGATGGAGCAGGACAACCGGATCCTGATGGCCGACACCGTGACCTACAACGAGCGCAGCCGGACCATGAGCGCCTCGGGCAATGTCGTGCTGCTGCTGCCCACCGGCGACACGGTGTTCGGCAACTACGTCGATGTCACCGACGACTTCAAGGACGGCGTCGTCACCGGGTTCCGTGCGCTGCTGAAGGACAAGTCGCGGCTCGCCGCCTACAGCGCTCACCGCGTCGGCGGTACCAAGGAGATCCTCACCAAGGCGGTCTACACGCCCTGTCTCCCTTGCCAGACCGATCCCAAGCGTCAGCCGGTCTGGCAGATCAAGGCCGACCAGGTGGTGCGCGACCAGACCGCGCAGACCATCACCTATCACAACGCGGTGATGGAGATGTGGGGCATCCCGATGTTCTATACGCCCTACTTCCAGCATCCGGATGCCGGCGTGAAGCGCCAATCCGGACTCTTGAACCCGGAGTTCTCGGTCTCCTCCGGCAAGTCCGGCGTGCAGATCCGTCAGCCCTATTTCTGGGCGATCGGCGACGACAAGGACCTCACCCTGACGCCGATCGCCAGGATCGTCGGCACGCCGTCTCCGGCGGGCGGCGTCCTGCTCGGCCAGTACCGGCAGCGCGTGCCCAATGGAGCCTTCGAGCTCGAAGCCTCCGGCACCTACGAGGCGAAGGTCGGCGAGGATCCGGTGGACCGGGAGCTCCGCGGCCATATCGCCGGCGACGGCCTGTTCGACGTCAACCGCGACTGGCGCTGGGGCTACACCTTCAAGAACACGACCGACAAGGAATACCTGCGGCAATACCACTTCGGCTCGCAGCGCTGGCTCGAGGACCAGCTCTGGTCCGAGGGCTTCTTCGGACGCAGCTATTTCGAGGGTCGCGGCTACGGCTGGCAGACCACCGACAAGGACCTGGCCAACGACAAGGCGCCGATCGTCACGCCGCTGATCAACTACGACTTCGTCGGCGAGCCCGGCGCCGGCGGCGGATATTGGGGGCTGCAGACGGGTCTCATGAACCTGGTCCGGCGCAAGGGGAGGGACTCGTTCCGCGTCGCCGCGCTGCCGAGCTGGACGCTGCCCTACACCAGCTCCTGGGGTGATGTTTACGAGCTGAAGCTGACGGTCGCGGGGGAGATGTACGCCACCGATCACACCGACCCCGGCAGCGACAGTGTCGATCCCCAGCACAGCAGCACGTTCAGCGGCGTGACGGGGCGGGTGTTCCCGCAGGGCAGCTTCACCTGGCGCTATCCCTTCGTGCATCCCGGCGAGAACGTGACCCAGGTGTTGCAGCCGATCGTGCAGCTGGTGATGTCGCCGGACTGCTGCAACAGCGGCAAGATCCCGAACGAGGACAGCCGGACCTTCGAATGGAACGACACCAAGGTGTTCTCGCCGGACCGCTTCTCCGGCCTCGACCGGGTCGATGCCGGGTCGCGCGTAAACTACGGCTTCGACTGGACAGCCACCACCGATCGCGGCCGCCGCGCCGAGATCTTCCTCGGCCAGAGCTATCAGTTCCTGCGCAGCCACGACGAGCCCCAGAACAGCGGCATCGACAGCGACCTCACCGATGTCGTCGGCCGCGTCTCCCTGCAGCCCAGCCGCTACTTCACCGCCAACTACCGCTTCCGCTTCAGCCCCGACGACGTCGACATGAAGCGACAGGAGGTGTCGTTTACCGCCGGTCCGCCGGAGTTCAGCGTCTTCGGCGGCTACGTCCATCTGACCGGCGACCAGCAGTTCGACGACCGCGACCAGGTGTCCGGCGGCGTCACCAACCATTTCGCCGACTATTGGGCGACCAGCTTCTCCGCCGGCTACGACCTGGACAAGGAACGGGTGAACGCGGTCCGCGGCTCCATCGGTTACAATGACGAATGCTTCGGCATGAACCTCTCGGCGCAATACACGCCCGAGGCCGACACCGACACGTCATCGGGCCGGTTTGCGGCCTTCATCACGTTCAGCTTCAAGAACCTGGGCAATTTCGGAACTTCCTTCTAGAAATATCTCCGAAACCGTGCCTGGACAGGATCGTCGGGGCGAATGAGTGTATCTTCGAGACGAGACCGGCTTTGCGAGACGTGAGACCGAACCGACCGATGCGTGACGACGACCAAGCACCGAAGATCGCGGAGTTCAGCCGGAGCCGGGAGAACGGATTGCATCAAGGAATTGCCGCCTTCCGGAGAACGCATCCGCTTCGGGCCGCGTTGCTGGTCCTGTTCGCCGGGATTCTCGGCGTCCTGGCCGGGACCGCTCCGCTCGTGCGCCCGGCAGCGGCCCAGGACGAGCTGAAGATCGCGGCGGTGGTGAACGACGACGTCATCACCCAGCTCGACGTCTTCATGCGCCTTCGAATGGCGATGCTGTCCGCGAAGCTGCAGGACACGCCGGAGACCCGCCAGCGCCTGCTGCCGACCGTGATGCGCGCCCTGATCGACGATCATCTGAAATACCAGGAGGCGAAGACTCAAGGCGTCACGGTGGGCGATGCCGAGGTCAACAACCGCATCGAGACGCTGGCCAAGCGGAACGGCATGACGCGCCAGGACTTCGAAACCATGCTGAACGGCAACGGCGTGCTGATCACCGCGCTCTCCGACCAGATCCGCTCGGACATCGCCTGGAGCCGCCTGGTGCAGCGTACGCTCCGCTCGACCATTCGCATCACCGACGCCGAGATCGACGAGGCGATGAATCGCGCGAAGACGGCACGGGGCAAGATGGAATACCATCTGTCGCAGATCTTCCTGCAGGTCGATTCGCCCAAGGATTCACCCCAGGTGCAGCAATCTGCGCAGCGCCTCATGGAACAGCTGCAGAGCGGCGCCGAATTTGCGTCGCTGGCGTCGGAGTTCTCCCAGGACACCACCGCGAGCAATGGCGGCGACATGGGTTGGCTGCGCGCCGACGAGATCGACCCGGCGATCGCCCGCGAGCTGCTCAACGCGGGATCCGGCGCCGATGCGAAGGGCAAGGTGCTGGGGCCGATCGCGGGCACCGGCGGCTACTTCCTGGTGCGGATCGAGGATACGCGGGTCGGCGAGGAATCGGCGGTGGCGCCGGGCTCGGTGCACATGGTGCAGCTGATCTGGCCGCTCAATCGGAACCCCTCCGACAAGGAGGTGCAGTCGGCGCAGGATCAGGCCGACGCCTATGCCGGCAAGGTCACGAGCTGCGACGAGTTCGAGCGCGAGGCCCCGGAGACGGCCGGGTTCCGCGACTTCGGGCGCGTCCGTTTCGACGACATGCCGCCGGAGATCCGGCAGATGGCCATGACCCAGCCGATCGGTACCCCCACCAAGGGCGTGCGCGGCACCGGTGGCGTCGCCGTCTTCGTGATCTGTGACCGCGGCGGCGCCGGCAATTCGCGCGTGGCGATCGCCGATCGCCTGGCCGCCGAGCGGCTGGAGACCCTGGCCCGCGGCTACTTGAGCGATCTGCGCCGCGCCGCCTACATCGATATCCGGCTATGAGCGAGGACGGCGCCGCGCTGCTGGCGCGCGACGGCCTGCCGCCGCTCCGCGAGGTGATCCGCCGCCACGGCCTCGAGGCGCGGCGCGCGCTCGGGCAGAACTTCCTGTTCGATCTCAACTTGACCGCCAAGATCGCCCGCGCCGCCGGCAAGATCGACGAGGGCACGGTGATCGAGATCGGCCCCGGCCCGGGCGGCTTGACCCGCGCGCTGCTGCTGGAAGGCGCCAGGAAGGTGATCGCGGTCGAGCGCGACGCCCGCGCCTTGCCGGCGCTGACCGAGGTCTCCGCCGCCTATCCCGGACGCCTCGAGGTGATCGAGGGCGACGCGCTCTCGGTCGATGCCGGGATGCTGGGCGAGGCACCGCGCCGCATCGTCGCCAACCTGCCCTACAACATCGCGACGCCGCTGCTGCTGAAGTGGCTGGAGCAGGCGACCCGTTTCGTCTCGCTGACGCTGATGTTCCAGAAGGAAGTGGCCGACCGCCTGGTCGCGCGGCCGCGGACCGAGGACTACGGCCGGCTCTCGATCGTGACCCAATGGCGCTGCGAGGCGAAGCGCCTGTTCGACATCCCGCCGCGCGCCTTCACGCCGCCGCCGAAGGTGACCTCGACGGTCGTGCAGCTCATCCCGCGCGCCGAGCCCGCTTTTCCGGCCGACCCGAAGGATCTCGAAGCCGTCGCCGAAGCCGGCTTCGGCCAGCGCCGCAAGATGCTGCGGCAGTCGCTGAAGTCGCTGCCGGTCGAGGTCAACGCGCTGCTCGACCGCGCCAACATCCGCGACACCGCGCGGGCCGAGGAATTGAGCATCGAGGAATTCTCCGCCCTCGCGCGCGCCTTGGCGGAGCTCCGGCGGCGGGGCCGGAGCGGGTAGGGTCGCGCGCTGGATCTCTTGGAGCGGTTGCGGGCTCCGACGCTAAGTCACCGGCTCGAAGAAATAATGCGCCTGCTCTTCGCGGACGGTGCGCGAGACCGCCCGATAGCCGAGGTCGGCCATGATCGGCTCGACGTCCTCCGCCTTTCCGCCGAACTGCGGCAGGAAGGTGGGGTGAACCTCGATCAGCAGGAGCCTGGGCTTGGGCTGGCCCTTCAGTATCCGCGCGGCGCCCTTGAGGCAGAGATATTCCGCGCCTTCGATATCGATCTTGATGACAGTAGGAGCCGGGCGGCCCGGACCCTCGAAGAGCTTGTCGACGGTGGTCTGCCGAACCGTCACGGTGCCCTTGGGGGCATGGGGATGCTCGCCTCGCAGCGAGGGGGCATGTCCACTGGCACCGTCGCTATAGAGCGTGACCGTCCCCTCCGTATCGGCCAGGGCCAGGGGAAGGCACTCGACGTTGCGGAGGCGGTTGATCTGCACATGGCGCTGCAAGCGTGAGAAGGTCTCCGGATCGGGTTCGATCGCGATGACCTTGCTTGCGATCTTCGCGCTGTGAACCGCCAGCAGGCCCACGCTGGCGCCGATATCGAGGACCACGTCGTCGGGCCGGAGACGGTCCAGAAACTGGAAGAGAATGTCCTTCTCAAGGCCGTACCGGGCCGTCCGAATCTCTTCGGTGGGGTTGTTGTATTCGAAGACCATCCGGTGCGCCTTGTAGACCAGCTCCACCTGGGGCACGGCCTTCCGCCCCAACAGCCTCGCGATCATTCCCATGATAGTCCCCTCGACATCCGGCAGTAGGCGATCATGCCTTTTTGACACCACGGCGTCGAGCGCCGTCGTCTCTGAGCCGCTACTGCCGGACCAGCGGCTTGTACTTGATGCGGTGCGGCTGGTCCGCCTCGGCGCCCAGGCGCTTGTGCCGGTCCGCCTCGTAGTCCTGATAGTTGCCTTCGAACCATTCCACGTGGCTGTCGCCTTCGAATGCCAGCATGTGGGTGGCGATGCGGTCCAGGAACCAGCGATCGTGGCTGATGACGACGACGCAGCCGGCGAAGTCGGTCAGCGCCTCCTCGAGCGCCCTGAGCGTGTCGACGTCGAGGTCGTTGGTCGGCTCGTCGAGCAGCAGCACGTTGGCGCCGGACTTCAGCATCTTCGCGAGGTGCACGCGGTTCCGCTCGCCGCCCGAAAGCTGGCCGACCTTCTTCTGCTGGTCGGTACCCTTGAAGTTGAAGCCGGCGACATAGGCGCGGCTCGGCATCTTGCGCTTGCCGAGCTCGATCTCGTCGTGGCCGTCGGAAATCTCCTCCCAGACGGTTTTCTCGTCCCGCAAGGTGTCGCGCGATTGGTCGATATAGCCGAGCTTCACCGTGTCGCCGACCTTGAACGAGCCCGCATCCGGCTTGTCGTTGCCGGTGATCATGCGGAAGAGCGTGGTCTTGCCGGCGCCGTTGGGGCCGATCACGCCGACGATGCCGCCCGGCGGCAGCTTGAAGGAAAGATCCTCGATCAGCAGCCGGTCGCCAAAGCCCTTGGAGAGGTCCTTGGCCTCGATCACCAGCTCGCCGAGGCGTGGGCCCGCGGGGATGTAGATCTGCGCGGTGTCGACGCCCTTCTCGTTCTGCTGCGCCAGCAGCGCCTCGTAGGCGTTGACGCGCGCCTTGGATTTCGCCTGCCGCGCCTTCGGGCTCTGGCGGATCCATTCCAGCTCGCGGTCGAGGGTGCGCTGGCGCGAGCTCTCGGACTTCTGTTCCTGCTCTTCGCGCTTCGCCTTCTGCTCCAGCCAGCTCGAATAATTGCCTTCGAACGGAATGCCCCGGCCGCGATCGAGCTCGAGGATCCAGCCCGCGGCGTTGTCCAGGAAGTAGCGGTCGTGGGTGACGGCGACCACCGTGCCTTCGTATTTCTGCAGGAACTGCTCCAGCCAGGCGACGGATTCCGCGTCGAGATGGTTGGTCGGCTCGTCGAGCAGCAGCATATCCGGGTTGGAGAGCAACAGGCGGCAGAGCGCCACGCGGCGCCGCTCGCCGCCCGAGAGCTTCGCGACCTCGGCGTCGCCCGGCGGGCAGCGTAGCGCGTCCATCGCGATCTCGACCTTGCGCTGGATATCCCAGGCATCGGCGTGGTCGATCTTTTCCTGGAGCTCGGCCTGGCGGGCGAGCAGGGTGTCGAAATCGGCGTCGGGATCGCCCATGGCGTTCGACACTTCCTCGAACTCGCGGAGCAGGGCGGCGGTCTCGCCGACACCCTCCATGACGTTTTCGAGAACGTTCTTGCTCGGGTCGAGCTGCGGCTCCTGCGGCAGGTAGCCGACCGAGACGCCGTCCGCGGCCCAGGCCTCGCCGTTGAAGTCCTTCTCCACGCCGGCCATGATCTTCAGCAGGGTAGACTTGCCGGAGCCGTTATGGCCGAGGACGCCGATCTTCGCGCCGGGCAGGAACGACAGCCAGATATCCTCCAGCACCTTCTTGCCACCGGGATAGGCCTTGCCCAGGCCCTTCATGACATAGATGTACTGGTAGGCAGCCATGCCGACTTGCTCCTTCGACCCGCGATTTCGCGCGGTCTTTTAGAGCAAGGTGGGCCTAAATGCAAAAGGGCCCGGCCGGCCTCCTGTATCGGATCGCCGGAGCCGCGCCTTCAGTGGCGGGTGGAACTCCCCAGCGCCCGGGCGACGGCTTCGGGCCGGGGCCCGACCTTGCGGACCGCGGCCTTCACCTCCCAGCGGGTGACGCCGAGCTTGCGCGACCAGTGGATGAGGTCGTCCTCGACCTGGATGTCGATGCGGGCCCGGTCGGCCGGACCCGGCTTGGTATTTTTCTCCGGCATGAAATCCTTCTCCCGAATTTACCACCAATAAGGAGATTCGAAGAGAATTGTTCCCGACGCCGCAGCCGCAAGAAAAAGGGCCCCCGCAGGACGGGGGCCCCGAATGAACGCCTGGGAGTTCGTGTCTTACCAGACGTCGATCTTGTGATCCTTGGTCTCGTGGATGAACAGCATGCCGATGATGAAGGTGCCGGCTGCCACCACGATCGGATACCAGAGGCCGTAATAGATATCGCCCTTGGCCGCGACCATGGCGAAGGCGACCGTCGGCAGGAAGCCGCCGAACCAGCCGTTGCCGATGTGATAGGGCAGCGACATCGAGGTGTAGCGGATCTTGGTCGGGAACAGCTCGACCAGGATCGCCGCGATCGGCCCATAGACCATGGTCACCAGGATCACCAGCACGACCAGGAGCACCAGGGTCATGAACCAGTTCATCTGCGCCGGGTCCGCCTTGGCGGGATAGCCCGCCGCGGTGATCGCGTCGGTCATCGACTTCTCGAAGGCCGCGCTCTGC
>DATKNM010000033.1:0-2681 GCA_035541335.1 Binatia bacterium | reverse complement strand
CGCTGATCAAGGAGGCGGGCTGGGCCGATCTCGGCGCCATGGTGGCGAAGGCGCAGCTGCTGCACATCCGGCAGGGCAACGACCCCTGGTTCGACTGGCGGCTGTTTGCGCGCCAGACCGGCCTCACCGGGGTCCGGGTCGAGCGCGGCCTGGTGCTGGAGACGGCGGACCAGGCGGTGCAGTCGGCCTGCAGCGGCGGCGGCGTCGCCCTTGCCGATCCGCGGCTCTTCCAGGAGGAGATCGCCCAGGGCCGGATCGCCCCGGTCTTCGACGTCAAGGTGAACTCGGGGCGCCACTACTACCTGGTGAGCCGGGCCGAGGAGATCGAGATCCCGCGGATCGGCGCCTTCCGTGCCTGGATCACCCGGCACTTCGCGGGGGCCTAGGATCTCGGCTTCGCGCGGCCGTCGCCGATGAGGACGAAATAGGCGAGGATCCCAAGACCGAGCGCCGCGAGGCCAAAGCCCAGAAGCGCCATCGGCTCGAAGTCGATCACCTTCTCGGCGAAGAGGGCGAGGCCGAGGCCGAACACCACATCCAGGCAGAGCAGGATGATCACCACGAAGTGCAGCTGCGCCCGCGGCGGGCGGCGGGCGGACTTGGCGGGCGCCCCGGGCTTATTGGGAGCAGGCTTTTCGGGAGCTGTCCTTTCGGGAGGCAGCAGCCCTTCCGGAGGGGATGGAGGCCCGGCGTACTCCATCCCGAGGGTCAGCGGCGGGGCGGCCGCTTCCGGGGCCGCATCCCGCGTGCTCGTTGAATCCGTGGCCAAACTTTCCCCGATGCGCGACTTTGCCGCCCCCACGCGGCTCCGACCAGCCCCCGCTAAGCCCGTTGGAATGTCAGCGGAAGCCCGAAGCCCCGGGTATGATCGACCTTCGCCGGAGCGGCTTCAATCGTTAATTTTGCCCTGGCAGTCTGCTTGCAAAGAGGCGGTCAGGCCCTATATATCCCTGCGGATCAAGCGGTTTACCCGTCGGGATGGGCGATCGGAAGCCGGTCCGGGCGGGGCCATATTCGAACATCGAAATTGGGGATCCCCTGGCGGTGCCTTCAGTCAAGGGCCGCGCGATGGGATCTGCTGAGGAAAGGACTGTTCCATGAGTAAAGTCATCGGCATCGATCTCGGCACCACCAACTCCTGTGTCGCCGTCATGGAGGGCAAGGACGTCAAGGTGATCGAGAACTCGGAAGGCGCGCGCACGACGCCTTCGATGGTTGCGTTCACCGACAACGGCGAGCGCCTGGTCGGCCAGGCTGCGAAGCGCCAGGCGGTGACCAATCCGGAAAACACGCTCTTCGCCATCAAGCGGCTGATCGGCCGGCGCTTCGACGACCCCATGACGAAGAAGGACGTCGATCTCGTCCCCTACAAGATCATCAGCGGCGACAATGGCGACGCCTGGGTCAACGCCCAGAGCAAGAAGTACAGCCCGTCGCAGATCTCCGCCTTCATCCTGCAGAAGATGAAAGAGACCGCCGAGAGCTATCTCGGCGAGAAGGTCTCGCAGGCGGTCATCACCGTTCCAGCCTACTTCAACGACAGCCAGCGCCAGGCGACCAAGGACGCCGGCAAGATCGCCGGCCTCGAGGTGCTGCGCATCATCAACGAGCCGACCGCCGCGGCGCTCGCCTACGGCATGGACAAGAAGGGCAACGGCACGATCGCGGTCTATGACCTCGGCGGCGGCACCTTCGACGTCTCCGTGCTGGAGATCGGCGACGGCGTGTTCGAGGTGAAGTCCACCAACGGCGACACCTTCCTGGGCGGCGAGGACTTCGACGCCCGCATCATCGACTATCTCGCCGACGAGTTCAAAAAGGACCAGGGCATCGACCTGCGCAAGGACAAGCTCGCCCTGCAGCGCCTGAAGGAAGCGGCGGAGAAGGCGAAGATCGAGCTTTCGAGCGCGATGCAGACCGAGGTCAATCTGCCGTTCATCACCGCAGACCAGGCCGGTCCGAAGCATCTCAACGTGAAGCTCACCCGCGCCAAGCTGGAGGCGCTGGTCGACGATCTCATCGAGCGCACCATCGAGCCCTGCAAGCGGGCGCTGAAGGATGCGGGCCTCAAGGCCTCCGACATCAACGAGGTGATCCTGGTCGGCGGCATGACCCGCATGCCCAAGGTCCAGGAGAAGGTGAAGGAGTTCTTCGGCCGCGAGCCGCATAAGGGCGTCAACCCGGACGAGGTCGTCGCGATCGGCGCCGCGATCCAGGGCGGCGTGCTGAAGGGCGACGTCAAGGACGTGCTGCTGCTGGACGTGACGCCGCTGTCGCTCGGCATCGAGACGCTGGGCGGCGTGTTTACCCGGCTGATCGATCGCAACACCACGATCCCGACCAAGAAGAGCCAGGTGTTCTCCACGGCCGAAGATGGCCAGACCGCGGTCACCATCCGCGTCTTCCAGGGCGAACGCGAGATGGCGGCGGATAACAAGATCCTCGGCCAGTTCGACTTGGTCGGCATCCCGGCGGCGCGGCGCGGCATGCCGCAGATCGAAGTCACCTTCGACATCGACGCCAACGGCATCGTCCAGGTGTCGGCGAAGGACAAAGCCACCGGCAAGGAGCAGCAGATCCGCATCCAGGCCTCGGGCGGTCTGGGCGAGGCCGACATCGAGAAGATGGTCAAGGACGCCGAGGCGCATGCCGAGGAGGACAAGAAGCGGCGCGATCTGGTC
>DATKNM010000032.1:0-4572 GCA_035541335.1 Binatia bacterium | reverse complement strand
CGAGATGCTGACGCCGGGCTTCTTCGCGATCTGGCTCGGCGGCGCCGCGCTGATCACCGGTCTCCTGGTCCTCGTCGTCCCGGGCATGAGCTGGGAGGGCCAGCTGGTCCTGTTCGCCGTACTGGCGGTCGTCTCGGTGCTCGGCTGGTACCGCTTCGGGCGCCGGATGCGGATCGCCACCGAGGACGCGACTCTCAACCGCCGCGGCGATTCCCTGATCGGCCGCAGCGGCGATCTCGTCGAGCCGATCGTCAACGGCCGCGGCCGGGTGAAGATCGACGATTCGGTCTGGCGCGCCGAAGGCAACGACGCGCCGCTCGGCACCCGCGTCACGGTGACCGGCGTGCAGGGCGCGATATTGAAGGTGGAGCGCGCCTAGGGCCGCCTTAGTTGCCCTTCACGATCATCGGCTGGACCAGGAACACCTCGCGGTAGCGCGGGTCCACCGTGACCTTGACCCAATGCGCGTTCGGGCTGCCGAAGGTCTCGAGCCGCGTGATGTTCTCGATCATGTGCGCCTGGTCGAGCAGCGGGTGGTCGAGCTTGAAGAAATGCGTGTCGCCGTGGACCAGCAGGACCTGGCCGTCATAAGCCTTCGCCTCGTCCACCACCGCCTTCAGGAAATTGGTGTAGCCGTCGGAGTTGGGGTCGTCGCGCTCGTTCTTGTCCTCGGTCTCGGGCAGATCGAACCAGGGATCGGCCTGGAACACGAGCACGATGCCCGGCGACTTCTGCGTCTTCGCCAGCGCGAACGCCTGATGCATCCAGGCGACGTTCGCGGAGTCGCGCTCGGCATATTCCTTGTTGTCGGCGTCGCATTGCGCCTTGGTACGCGCGCTTTTGGCGGTGCAGGTCTTGTCGTCGTTGACCTTGTTGTTGTTGCTGCCCGGAATGTTGAGGCCGACGAAGACGATGTTGCCGTGGACGAAGCGGGTGTTCTCGGAGAACTTCTCGCCGGGCGCCGCCTGGTGGTCCATCGCCATCTTCTGCCCGCCGAAGCTCTGCGGGTCGGCGAACATCACCTTCCGCATATGGTCGAGCCGCTCCAGGTTGTCGTAGCCGCCGTTGTTGGTGCGATGGCAGTCGGTCCATTCATTGTCGCCCGGCACGTAGACCGACGGCATCTTGAACGCGTTGAACATGGCGATCGCGTCGGTGAAGACCTGGTCGTCGCATTTCGAGCTGCCGTCCTTGATGTCGCCATCGAACATCGCGAAGGCGATGTCGGAGGCGTTCATGTCGTCGATCAGGCCCTTGATCTTCGGGAGATCGTTGCTCTTCGCATAGGGCAGGTCGCCCCAGAGGCCAAAGGAGAAGGCCTGATCCTGCGCCGAGGCGGCGCCCGCAGCCAGCAGGATGGAAGCCGCGGCGAAGACGCTGCATGCCAAGCGATGCCGAGTCATTGTCAGGTTCCTTGATTGTCCCCGGAGAAGGCGATGAAACCTGGGTAGTTCGCGTCGCCGGAAGCGTCACGTGAATTTCGCGTGACGGGAATTCACTGCCGCGTGAGATGCGTCAGCTTGTCGGGATTGCGCACCAGATGGATGGCGGCGATGCGCGCGCCGTCGAATTCGACCGCCATGGCATAGGTCGGCTGGTCGCCGATGAAGGCGACGTAGCCGGCATGGCCGTTCACGGTACGCAGCAGGGCTTCCTGGCCCGCCGGCTGCTTGTCACGCACGCCGATGAAGAAGCGTGCGATCTTCTCGGCGCCGTAGATCGGATTGAGCGCCGCAGCCGCCTTGCCGCCGCCGTCCGAATAGAGGGTCGCGTCCGGCGTGAAGAGGGCCGCGAGGCCGGCAACGTCGCCGGTCATGACCGCCTTGCGGAAGGCCGAGACCAGGCGGTCCTGCTCCGCGCGCGACGGCGTGAAGCGCGGCTTGCCCTCCCGCACCCGTTCCTTGGCGCGATGCACCAGCTGGCGGCAGGCGGGCTCGGTCTTTTCCAGGATGCGGGCGATATCCGGGTAGTCGGTCTCGAAGACCTCATGCAACAGGAAGGCCGCGCGCTCGTCGGGCGAGAGCCGCTCCAGCACCATCAGCAGCGCCATGGAGAGGGTCTCCGCCAGCTCCAGGCGATCGACCGGCTCGACCGCCGCCGCCTCGACCAGCGGCTCGGGCAGCCAGACGCCGACATAGTTCTCCCGCGCCGCCTTGGCCGCCCGCAGCCGGTCGATGCAATGCCGGGTCAGGGTGGTGATCAGCCAGGCCTTGGGCTCGCGAATTTCCCGGTGATTGTCGGGGCCTTGCCGGTGCCAGCGAAGGAAGGTCTCCTGCACGGCATCCTCGGCTTCCGCGAAGGATCCCAGCATGCGGTAGGCGATCGCCTGCAAGACCGGCCGGTGGCCGTGGATATCGGCGGCTTCCATGGCGCCGGGTCCTCCTTAAGGCTCAATATAGGGAGGACGAAGGGCGGCGTCCGTTTGTGACGGGCCCCCTCTAATGTCCCGGGTCAATAATTCCATTCCAGGTTCACGCCGGCCTTGCCCCCGGAATCGGCGCCGGCCTCGGTCTCGACCTTGATATTGGGCGTCACCTCGATCTCCACGGTGGCGGCGCTGCTGTTGGGCTTGGCGCCCTGTTTCGCGCCGACGAAGACGCCACGGGTGACATAGCGCCCGGCGGTGAGGCTCGGAGCCGCCTGCGAGCCCTGGCCCGCTTCGATGTCCAGCCGGTCGAGGCCAAGGCCCTTGCGGAGCTTGTCGAGGACATTGGGGCCGGTGCTGACGCCGGAGAGCTCCGCCATGGCCTGCGCCAGCTGCACCGCCTCGAAGGGCGAGAGGCCGCCGCTGTCCTTGCCGAACAGAAGCTGCGCCAGGATCTCGTCCTGCGGCAGGGTCGGATTGGAGGTGAGCGCGATCACCGGATGGCTCGCCGTGCCGGTGATGGTGGCGGTGACGTCGGCCTTCGCGAGTTTGGTGGTCGCGGCGAAGTCCAGGATCGGGTTGACCTCCGCGCCGCCGCTGAACGTCACGGCGCCGCGGCTGAAATCCAGGCGCCGGCTCAGCAGATTGAAGGTCCCGCGCTTCAAGTTGAGCGCGCCGGTGATGACCGGTGCATCGGCCGTGCCCGTGATCTTCAGGTTGCCGCCGAGCTCGGCATCCAGGCCGTGGCCGCGGATGAAGACCTGACCCGGCGCATCGACCGTGAGGTCGAGAGCGGTCTTCAGCGTCTTCGGCGGCGGCGCATTTTCCGCGGCGAGCTGCGCCGCCCGCTCCGGCGGCAGGTTGATCTCCTTCACCGGAATCTCCTCGACATCGACCGGAAGCTGGTCGGGGATCCGGATTTCCGCCTTCAGCACCTTCACCTTGCCGGAGACCTTGAGCGCCTTCCCGAGCGTGCCGGCGGCCGTGATATCGGCGTCGGTGACCGCGGTGCCGATCGGCGCATCCAGCATCCGCGCCTTCATGAGCCGGATCGAGATCTTCACCGGCATGTCGCCGGCGAAGTCGATGGTGCCGTCGCCCTCCAGCTTGCCGCCGTCCGGCGTCTGCGCTGCCAGCGAGACCAGCCGGAGGGCCGTGCCGCTGCCGTCGAGCTCGGCGGTCAGCCCGCGCAGCCGCGTGCCGTAACGATGATTGTCGTAGCGGCCGTCGGCGATCTGCGCCTTGCCGGAGAGTGCCGGCGTGCCGACGGTGCCGCCGGCGGCAAGATCCACGGTCGCGAGGCCCGCGACGTAATCGGCGCCGCCGGGAATGAAGGCATTGACGATGCCGAGATCGATCTTGCCCGCGGCGTGCGCCTGGAGCGGCGCGCCGGGATCGAAGGCGGGGAGTCCGTCGGCACCTGCAGGCAGCGGCAGGGCCGCGCTGAAGTCGAGCGCGCTTGCCTTGGAGAGGGCGAGATGGCCCTTGCTGGCGAACTGTCGGCCGCGCCAGGTGCCGTCGAGGTCGAGGTCGGCCAGCTGCGCGGATGCGCCGGCGACGCCGAGCCCCCGGCCCTGCAGCGCGAGCGCTGCCGACGGCGCATCCTTCGTGCCCGAAAGCGTCACCGTGCCGTCGAGGGTGCCGAGCAGCTTCAAGTCCGGCGCGGCGGCGCCGAGCACTGACAGGGGGAGTCTTTCCAGCTTCGCATCGACCGTGTTCGCCGCCGGCGCGAGGTCGGCCTCGAGCGTGATCTCACCGCCATTGGCGCCGAGGGCGAAGCCGGCGACCTTGGTCTCCCCGGGGCGGAGCGTGATCTCGGCCGGGCGCAGCAACGACGCCTTCACCGCGTTGACGGCGAGGTCGAGCTTCGCGAGCACGATGCTGGTTGTGTCGCCTTTGCGCGCGATCGTCGCCTGGGTCGCCAGCGCGGTCTGAGGTCCGCTGGCGTCGGCGGCGACCACGAGATCGGCGAGGGTGCCGTTCGCCTTCGCCGTCAGCCGGTCGATCTGCCGTCCGCCGAGAACGATGCCGTTCGCCGTCATGGCCGCATCGAGGCCCGGATCGGTGCCGAGGAGGTCATTGCCCGATCCATCCAGCGTCGCGGCGGCGACGGTGACTCCTCCGACTTCGAGAGTCTTCGCATCGGCCTTGATCGCGGCGCGCTGCTTGCCGGCCGGATTGTCGAGGGTGATCGTCCCCTCGGCGCT
>DATKNM010000031.1:0-28230 GCA_035541335.1 Binatia bacterium | reverse complement strand
GCGATGAGGCTCCCCGGCGCGACGTCGCATTCATAGGCGCCGAGCCGCATGGTGCCGCCGAGATCGCCGCCGGCCATGCGCTTCTCCAGCACGTTGCCGCGCAGCCATTCGGTCATCAGGCCGACAACCGGCTCATCGCTCGGGCCGAACTCGGTCGAGCTCGCTCGTCTGATGCCGACCAGGTTCCGCGCCGCCTCGATCACTGCCATCTGCATCCCGAAGCAGATGCCGAAATACGGCACCTTGCGCTCGCGGGCGAAGCGCGCCGCCTGGATCTTACCCTCGGAGCCCCGCTCGCCGAATCCGCCGGGGACGAGGATCCCGTGCACGCCGTCGAGATGCTGGACCGCGTCCTCGCGCTCGAAGATCTCGCTGTCGATCCAGTTGAGGTTGACCTTCTGGTTGTTGGCGATGCCGCCGTGCCGAAGCGCCTCCGCCAGAGATTTGTAGGCGTCGAGCAGCGAGGTGTACTTGCCGACGATCGCGATGTTGACCGCGCCTTCCGGATGCCGGATGCGCTCCACCTTCTCGGTCCAGGGCTTCAGGTTCGGCGCCGGCGTGTCGAGGTTGAAATGCCGGCAGACCTCGTCGTCGAAGCCCTCGGCGTGATAGGCGCCGGTCACGGCATAGATCGTGTCCACATCCAGCGCCTGGATGACGGCGCTCGGCCGCACGTTGCAGAACTGCGCGATCTTGCGCCGGCTGTCCGCCGGAATCTCGCGGTCGCAGCGGCAGAGCAGGATATCCGGCTGGATACCGACCGATTGCAGCTCCTTGACCGAGTGCTGGGTCGGCTTGGTCTTCAGCTCGCCGGCGGCCGGGATGTAGGGGATCAGCGTCAGGTGCACGAACATCGAGCGCTCCGGCCCGAGCTCGTTGCCCAATTGCCGGATCGCCTCAAGGAACGGCAGGCTCTCGATGTCGCCGACCGTGCCGCCGATCTCGCAGAGGACGAAATCCTCGTCCGAGAGGTCGGCCTTGACCCAGTCCTTGATCGCATCGGTGACGTGCGGGATGACCTGGATCGTCGCGCCGAGATAGTCGCCGCGCCGCTCCTTCGTGATCACGTTCTGATAAATCTTGCCGGTGGTGACGCTGTCCGACTTCCGGCAAGAAATTCCGGTGAAGCGCTCGTAATGGCCAAGGTCGAGATCGGTTTCGGCGCCATCATCGGTGACATAGACCTCGCCGTGCTGATAGGGGCTCATGGTCCCCGGATCGACGTTGAGGTAGGGGTCGAGCTTCCGCAGGCGGACCTTGAATCCGCGTGCCTGCAGCAGAGCACCGAGTGCTGCTGAAGAAAGACCCTTGCCGAGTGAGGAGACCACGCCGCCGGTGATGAAGATGAATCGCGTCATGGGCGTTCCTTATGGAACGAGTCGGGACACCCCGGCAAGTGGTGCTCACTTGCCGGTGGGATGCGTTGCATTTCCAAGGGATTACTGGCCGCTGGGCGCGGCGGGTTGCGCCGGCGCGGCGGGCGTAACGGGTGTTGACGTGCTTCCCGAGTCGGTCTTCGGCGCTTCGGGCTGAGTGTTCGTCGCCGGTGCCGCGCCGCCGGTTGCGGGCGCCGGGCTCGTCGTGGCCGCCGGCACCAGCGTGCCCGTGCTCGGCCGCTGATGGTCGCCGTAAGCAAGGATCAGGGTCGCGAGCAGGAAGCCCGCCGCCAGGAACGCCGTCGTCCGGGTGATGAAGTTCGCCTGTGTCCGACCGGCGAGGAATCCGCCCATGCCGCCGGCGCCACCCCCGCCGCCGCCAAGGCCGCCGAGCCCGCCTTCGCTCCGTTGCAGCAGGACGATGATCGCCACCAGGCCGACGGCCAGGAACAGCTGAACGACGCGGATGACGGTATAGACGATCTCAGGCATGGTCCGGATGCGGCTCCGCAGCTTTGGTCGGCCGGGTTTCTAGACCGTCTAGCTGGGGATTTCCAGCGGGGATTTCCAGTGCCGGCGGAACGGGTTAGCGGGACGCCGCCGCAATGCCGAGGAAATCGGCGGCCTTCAGGCTGGCGCCGCCGACCAGGGCGCCATTGACCTCCGGGACCGCCATCAGCTCCGCGGCGTTCGAAGGCTTCACCGAGCCGCCATAGAGGATCCGCACTGCCGCCCCGTCGCGGAGCGACGCGACCAGGAGCGCACGGATATGGCGATGCACGACTTCGACGTCGCCGGTGGTCGGGGTGCGGCCGGTGCCGATGGCCCAGACCGGCTCATAGGCGACCACGAGGTTCTGCGCGGTGGAGCCCGCAGGGATCGAGTTGGCGATCTGGGTTTCCACCACCTTCAGCGTTTCGCCGGCGTCGCGCTGCTTGTCGGTCTCGCCCACGCAGACGATCGCCGTAAGGCCGGCGGCCTGCGCCGTCTTCGCCTTGGCCGCCACCTCGGCGCTGGATTCCCCGTGATCGGTACGGCGCTCGGAATGGCCGAGGATCACGTGGCTGCAGCCGACATCCTTCAGCATGGCGGCGGCGGTGTCGCCGGTATGGGCGCCGGATTCCGGCACTGCGCAATCCTGGGCGCCCAAGGCAATCGGGCTGCCCTTCAGACGCTCGGCGGCGACGCCGAGATAGGGAAAGGGCGGCGCCACCAGGAGATCTGCCGGAAGGCCGGCCGTGCCCGCCTTCAAGGCGTCGATCAGCTCCGCCGTCATGGCGCGGCTGCCGTTCATCTTCCAGTTCCCGGCCACCAGGTGCCGCAGCTTCTCCATGCCCAAATCCCCTATCTCAAAATCGCCTACCCCAAGACCAATTCCAGGCGGACCAGGCCGATCGCCGCCCCGACGATCAGAGCGACCAGGGCGACCATGCCGATCACGAAACCCGGCCCCCGCCGTCCCGCCGCACGGTAGTAGCCGAGGGCGTAGAGAGTGCGGCCGACGAGCCAGACCACGCCGAGAACGGCGGCCGGCAGCGGCTCCCAGAACCGGGCGCAGAGCCAGAGGGCGACCAGGAACGGCACCAGCTGTTCCAGGGTATTGGCCTGGACCCGGAGCGCACGCTCGACCTCGGGATGGCCGGTCATGGCCGGCGCAAAGATCTGGTGTCGCCGCCGCGTCCTGGCTACGCCGATGCAGGTGGCGAGGTAGAGCACCAGCGCGGCCAGGGATATCCAGCCTATCCAGATCAGTCCAGGTTCGATCGGCCCAACCATGCGTCCTCCTTTATTCCGGCCCCTTCACTAACATGCCGGAAAGGCGGGATGCCACCCGTCACGCCGGTTGCGGGCTTATAGGCCTATCCCTATGATGCGCGCCGATTTCCGGCCATTTCCGGCCGGTGCCATCGTTCCGGGAACCCGCGCGCTTATGCTCACCTCCATCCGCTCGAAGACCTCCTCGCTGGTCGTCAAAGTCCTGTTTGTCCTGCTGATCGCGGCTTTCGCGCTCTGGGGCATCGGTGACATCTTCCGCGGCGACGTGGCGGCCCGGCCGGTCGCCCAGGTCGGCAGCATCAAGTATTCCCAGGCCGAATTCCGCCAGGATCTGAAGCAGCAGCTCGACCGGTTCTCCCAGGCCCAGGGCTTCCAGCTCACCGCCCAGCAGTTCGCGCAGTTCGGCGGCGTCGCCCGGGTTATCGCCCAGGCGGTCAACCGTGATTCCCTGAAGGTGTTTGCGGACCAGCAGGGCATGGGCGTCTCCCAGGCAACTGCTGTCGCGGAAATCCAGGCCGACCCGCAGTTCAAGAACGAGCAAGGTGGGTTCGACCGCAACCGTTTCCTGCAGGCGCTCGAGCAGGTGAACTTGAGCGAGGCGGCCTATGTCGAGGAGATTCGCAGCGATCTCGTCAACCGCGCGCTCTATCGCTCGATCCTGGGCGGCATCGCCGTGCCGGATGCGCTTACGAAGCAGATCTACGCCTATACCGACGAGCAGCGCACCGCCGACGTGCTGGTGGTGCCGACTGCGGCCATGACCGGGATCGCGGCGCCCGACGACGCGACGCTGCAGAAGTACCAGAAGGACCACGCCGACGCGTACAAGTCGCCGGAATACCGTGCCGCCACCGTGCTGCAGGTCTCGCCCGAGGACCTGACCGCCGACATCTCGGTCAGTGACGACGAGATCAAGCAGGAGTACGAGACCGAGAAGGCGCAGTTCACCACGCCGGACATCCGCGAGGTCGAGCAGGTCGTGGTGCAGGACCAGGCGCAGGCCGACAAGATCGAGGCCGCGGTCAAGGGCGGTACCGCTTTTGCCGATGCGGTGAAGCAGGTGACCAACGGCGCGCCGGTGGTTCTCGGCAAGATCACCAAGGAGAAGCTCCCCGCCGAGATCGCCGACAAGGTGTTCGCAGTGCAGGCGGGCGGCGTCTCCGATCCCTTGACCAGTCCGTTCGGTATCCACGTCGTGCACGTGATTTCCTCGGAGCCCGGCGCGACGAAGACACTCGATGAGGTGAAGGACCAGCTGAAGCACACTGTCGCCCTCGGCAAGGCCGGCGAGGCGCTGGATTCGATCGTCAAGGAATTGAACGACAGCCTGGCCGGTGGCGCCTCTCTCCAGGAGGCAGCGACCAAGCTGAAGCTGAAGGTCGTGAAGCTCAACGCCGTCGATGCGCAGGGCAAGGATGCCAAGGGCGGCGATACCGGCCTGAAGCCCGAGGTGGTGAAGCTGGTCTTCTCGACCGACAGCGGCAACCTCTCGCCGGTGACTCCGCTGGCCGACGGCGGCTATGCGGTGGCGCAGGTCACCGGGACCACCCCGCCCGCCGACAAGCCCTTCGACCAGGTGAAGGACCAGCTCCAGAAGGATTGGATGGCGGAGGCGCAGCAGAAGGCTGCTTCCGACAAGGCCAAGGCGATCGCCGACAAGGTGAAGGCCGGCGGCGATCTCGACGCCGAGGCGAGTGCCATCGGCGGCACCGTGCAGCATTCTGCCGCCTTCACCCGCGACAAGGGTGATCCCGCGAGCGGCATCGATCCCGCCTTCGCCGCTGCCCTGTTCGGCCTGAAGCTGAACGGCGCCGCGGTCGGCGACGGCAAGGACGGGCCGGTCGTGGGCAAGGTCACCGCAATCACTCCGCCCGATCCGGCGCAGCACGCCGACGACGTCTCGAACCTCAGCCGGAACCTGGAGAACCAGATCCGCAACGATCTTTCCTCCGAGTTCGCCGAGGCGCTGCGCCAGGAATTGAAGCCGACGATCAACGAGGATGTGGTCAACGCGCTGATCCAGGAATAAGCATGCGCACCGACCCCTCCTTCGAGGACTTCGCCGCCGGCTATGCGAGCGGCCGGCCGCAGCTGGTCTGGACCAAGCGCGTTGCCGATCTCGAGACCCCGATCTCCGCCATGCTGAAGCTCGCCGACGGGCGGGCCAACGCCTTCCTGCTGGAATCGGTGGAGGGCGGTGCTGTCCGCGGCCGTTATTCCATGATCGGCCTGAAGCCTGACGTGATCTGGCGCTGCCGCGGCGACAAGGCGGAGATCAACCGCAACGCCCGCGCCGATCCGGACACCTTCCAGCCCGAGGCGAAGCCCTCGCTCGATTCCCTGCGCGCCCTCATCGGCGAGAGCCGGATCGAGGTGCCGCAGGGCCTGCCGCCCATGGCCTCCGGCCTCTACGGCTATATGGGCTACGACATGGTGCGGCTGGTGGAGAAGCTCCCCAGCCTGAAGCCCGACAAGCTCGGCCTCCCCGACAGCATCTTCCTGCGGCCGACGGTGATCGCCGTCTTCGACAACGTCGAGGACGTGATGATCATCGTGACCCCGGTCTGGCCGAAGATCGGCATCTCCGCCCGCGCCGCCTACAACCAGGCGGTGGAGCGCTTGGGCGACGTGGTGCACGACCTCGACCGCAGCCTGCCGCAGCAGCGCGCCGATCTGGATCCGCTGCTCGAGCTCCCCGCCCCCGCCTCCAACATGAGCCCCGAGGCCTATAAGGGGATGGTGAACCGGGCGAAGGACTACATCCTCGCCGGCGACATCTTCCAGGTCGTGCTGTCGCAGCGCTTCAGCCTGCCCTTCACCCTGCCGCCCTTCGCGCTCTACCGGTCGCTGCGGCGCCTCAACCCCTCGCCCTTCCTGTTCTTCCTCGATTTAGGTGGCTTCGCGGTGATCGGCTCCTCGCCGGAGATCCTGGTCCGCCTCCGCGACGAGACCGTCACCATCCGACCGATCGCCGGCACTAGGCCCCGCGGCAAGACGCCGGAGGAGGACCGCCGCCTCGCTGCCGATCTTCTCGGCGATCAGAAGGAGCTCGCCGAGCACCTGATGCTGCTCGACCTCGGCCGCAACGACGTGGGGCGCGTGGCGCGGATCGGCTCGGTCAAGGTCACCGAGCGCAACGTGATCGAGTACTACTCCCACGTCATGCACATCGTCTCCAACGTCGACGGCAAGATCGACCCGCAATACGACGCGATGCACGCACTGATGGCCGGCTTCCCCGCCGGCACCGTCTCCGGCGCGCCCAAGGTCCGCGCCATGGAAATCATCGAGGAGCTGGAGCCGGAGAAGCGCGGCATCTATGGCGGCGCCGTCGGCTACTTCGCCGCCAACGGCGCCATGGACACCTGCATCGTGCTCCGGACCGCGGTGGTGAAGGACGGCGTCATGTACGTCCAGGCCGGCGCCGGGATCGTTGCGGACTCAGTTCCGGAGAGCGAGCACCAGGAATGCCAGCACAAAGCCCGCGCCCTCATCCGCGCCGCCGAAGAAGCGGTGCGGTTCGCGCAGGGCGGCGGGAACAGGTAGATTCTATTCTCGATAGTTTCGCCGGCCGCGTTCGCGCAGGTGCGCCTCTCCTAATCACAAGCCTTATGGACGATTGGCGGCAACCGGTGGAGTTCCTCGTCCGTAAGGACCTGATCGATCTTCACCTCCCGAAATGCTTTGAGGTCGATCAAGAGTGCAAGATATGATTCGGCAATCAGGTCTCTCTGCGGACTGTCTGCGGGCACCGCGTCAAGCGCGGCTTGGTATTTCCCCTGTACCATGTCAGGCGCGTGTTCACATTCACGCTGGGCTTCCTCGCTCTTGTGCGCACTGAAGAACGCGGCCATGCAGAAATGCATTCGATCTATCAGCGACGAACAATAATCACCGACTGGGTCAGCCGCAGCGCCCTCCGAAGCACCGCACAACGCGATCACCATCCCGGAGATCGCGAGGGTGTCTCGTCTCAGTCGCAACACCATCCGGATGTCTCTCTCACTGCGTTCCCTAGAGCACCTGAAACCGCCGATAGGCTTCCATCAGCGACATCCCGCCCTTGACCGCGTCGCGGAACCGGCTCTCGGCCGTCACTTTCTCCAAAGCCGCTGCGAGAATCCTCGATACGACCGCCTGCGGCACCACGGCGACGCCGTCGCGGTCGGCGATGAGCACGTCGCCAGGCGCGATGGCGACGCCGTCGATCTCCACGGGGACGTCGAAGGCCACCACCTTCTGGCGGTTCATGCTGTCATAGGGCGAGAGGTGGCGGGCGAAGACCGGAAAGCCCATCGCCTCCATATGTGCCAAGTCGCGCACCGCCCCGTCGGTGACGATGCCCCGGGCGCCGCGCTTCAAGGCCGCCGTGGTCAGGAGCTCGCCCCAGATGCCGGAGCGGTCGGAGTTCGCCGTGGCGCAGACCACGAGGTCGTCCGCGGCGATGGAATCCACGGATTTCAGTTCGAGCTCGTAGGTATCGGGATCGTCATAGGCGAAATCGACCCAGAGCAGGGTCTTTGCGCGGCCCACGACGGGTCCGGAAAGCGTGCGCGGCGTCAGACCGAGGATCGCCTGTCGCCGGAGCCCGATCGCATCCAGCACGTCGAGGACCACGGCGACCGACAGCACGCCGGCATTCTTGATCCAGTCTTCCACCCCTGCCCCCACGGCAACCTTACCCCGTCACGCCCATCTGCTTCTTCGCGATCTCGCTGAGCGGCACCAGGATGAAGCCCCTGGCCTTCGCTTCCGGGATCCAGCGGCGGAGCGCCGCGACCGTGTCGGGATGCGGATGGCCGATCGCGATGGCGAAACCCTGCTTCCGCGCGACCGCCTCGGTCTTCGCCAGCGCCTTCATGATGTCCGCCTCGTCGATCACGTTGTCGAGGAAGACGTCACGCTTCAAATGCGTGACGCCGAGCTCGGCCGCGAGCTGGTCGCCGACCGAGTTTGCGATGGTGCGGGAATCGAGGAACAGCAGGCCGCGGGCCTTCAAGACCTCCAACACGACGCGCATCCCCGCCGGGTCCTGGGTGAACTTGCTGCCCATGTGGTTATTGATGCCGACATAGCCGGGGAATTGCGCGAGCCCCCAGTCGAGGCGCTGCTGCAGCTCGGCCGCCGGAAGTCCGGTCAGCAGCGCGTGCGGCCCGGGATCGGCATCCCGGTTCACCGGCTCCATCGGCACATGCACAATGATCTCGTGCCCCGCCTGGTGCGCCGCCTCGGCGACCCTCGGCGCATTCTGCGCATAGGTCATGATCGAGAGCGTCACCGGCGCCGGCAGCGCCACGGCGCCCGCAACGTCGGAGGGCGCCACGCCCACGTCGTCGAGCACGATGGCGATCGCCGGCCGATCGCCTGGATCGATCGAAGCCACGGCGTTCTTCAGCCATTCCGGCGTCACGGCAGGCGCGGGATTGGCGGGTGACGGATTGGCCGCCTGCGGTGCCGGGGTGAAGCTCGGCTGCGGAGGTTCCTGCGTCGGCGGCGGCGGCGTCGCCGGGAGCGGCGGCGTGTCGACGGTGGAGGTGTCGTCCGTCGAGGGCTCTGTCTCCTCGACATAGGCCGGGGGAATGGACGCCGGCGCTTGCGCCTGGGGCGGCGGTGTGGGTGCCACTGTGAGTGCGGGCGCCAGCGTCGGCTGGGTGGTCACGACCGGTGGCTGCGGGGCGACCATCGCCACTGGGGACGGCGCCGCGGCGTGGTGCATTCTTCCCTGCAGCCAGGTGTAGCCGAGACCGAGACCAAGCCCCAGCGCGAGGCCGATCGCAATGCCGATGACAAAGATCGCGGAATGCGCCCAACGGAGGGCGAGCAACGCCGCGAAGCCGGTGCCGATCTTCTTCTTCAGTCGCGCCAGCGGACCGGCGGGCGCGCGGGAGGACTTGCGGGCGCGGCGCTTTGTCATCGTCACTCCTCGTCGATCTCGGTGGCGGTCGAGGACACCAAGCCGAGCAGCTGCGCATTGACGATGACGCCAATCAGGCCGATCAGTGCCGCCGCGACCAGGATCGCGGCCGAGCTGCGCCCGCTCGCCAGCAGCCAGAGCCCCGGCACCGAGAACACATAGGCGAGCAGCAGGCCGAGCTTCTCGCGGCGCTGGGTCTCACGGGCGATCCGCAGCAGGTCGAGGATAAGGCGCGGGTCCTCCCGCTCCGTGGCGGCGCTCCAGCCGCCGGCAACCGCGAGACCGTCCTGCCGGTCGAAGCGCGCGCCCATCAGCAGGCGCGGGCCATCGGGTGCCACCGGCAAGGGATCGCCGCGATGCTGCACGATCACGGGCCGGAGGCCCGCGGTCGTCCATTCGGTCTCCATCGCCTTCCGGGCCAGGATGTCGTCCTCCACCAGTCTCAATCCGAGATAGCGCGCGAGCTCCGCGCCGCCTTCCATGTCACGCCGGTCCATGAGCGCGCCCACGAGACCGAATCGTTTGGCATTCTTGCACATTTCCGAGGCGCCCGGCTTCAACCGTTCGCCGGCGATGATGACGCCGATCAGGATCGGCGCCGGCTCGATCTGCGCCACCCAGAGCGAGCGGCGTCCGGCACTCAGGCTCTCGCGCTCCTGGGCCTCCAGGAGGTGGGTGCGGATCCCCTGCCCGGCCAGCCAGGCGCGGGATCCCGCGACCAGCACCTGACCGCCCTGAGTCCGCGCGGTGAGACCGAAGCCGATCTCCAGGAGCTCGTCCGACCATTCGACGATCGGCGCCAAGCGCAGCTTGCGGGTGACCGCATAGCGCAGCAGCGTCTTCGCCCAGACGCTTTCGCTCGACTGCGCGACGCTGGTCGCGGCCGCAATGAGCTCGGCGGCCTCGATGCCGACCGCGGGATGCAGTGCCGCGACTTCGAGCTCGGTCCTGGTCACGATGCCGGCGCGCCCGAAGGCGATGGCGCTCGCCTCTGCCAGCGCTTCCAGCGCCGCCGTGCCGTTGAGGTGCCAGCCCATCCCCTTCGCCAGCCTTTCGGCCTTGGCATAGATCAGCGGCCGCACCAGCCCGAGGGAGAATGGTGTCGCGACCGCGAGCACCAGCAGGCCGACGATGGCGCGGGCCGGCAGCGTCTCTCCGCGCCATACGGCGATCACGAGGGCGAGCGCCAGCATCGCCGCGAAGACCAGGCGGGCGCGGGCATGCAGCGAGGCCGCGAACACCCTGGCCGGCGGATAATCCGGCTCGACCAAGGGCGGCTCGACCAGCGGCTCGATGGTCAGGGATCCGTCGCCGTTGCGAGCGCCCCGCCGCACCGTGTCACCGGCAAGCTTGATCGCACCCAGGGCCGAGCCGCCGATCGGTCCGTCATCGATCTCGGAACGTCCTGAAATCACGATGCCGTCGAACGGCACCAGCATGCCCGGCCCGACGATGGCATTCGCGACGGCGGCGGACTGCGGCGCGGATATCCGGTGTCGGCCGCCGGCGACCAGCCGCCGCCCCAGCAGGCCCGCGGCGACGATCCCATTCGCCAGGAAGAACCCGGCAAGACCGCTCTCCAAATTCCACGCCGTGCCGCGGTCGGCGCCGCAGAGGATTCCCGCCGCCAGCCCGGCATCGGCGCCGAGCGCCAGGATCAGCCGTCCCGAGACGCGGAATGCGGCGACGTCCAGGGCGCCGGCGCGTTGGACGTCCTTCCCGAGGCCGAGGCAGACCAGCACCGAGAGCGCCGCGACCAGCCAGTAATTCCGTTCGAGCTGGGGCCACAGGATCGGGCCATAGTTCCGCTGCGCCGCGAGCAGGATGAGGACCGCCAGGGCCAATGCCGCCAGGAGCGCGCCGGCGATCGGCAGCCAGGTCGATTTCAGGCCCGCGAGGCGCGGGAGAGCGGCCTCCGCGGCCTTGGAATCTGCACCGTGCGGCTTGCTTCCCTCCTCCAACATCGCCTGCTAAACTCACTGCCCACTTGATGAATCGGCCCCGGACATGTTCATCCTAATCGACAACTACGACAGCTTCACCTACAACCTGTTCCACTATCTCGGGGAACTGGGCGCCAGGCTCGAGGTGCATCGCAACGACAAGATTTCCGTCGATGCAGTGCTGGCGAAGCATCCGCAAGGCATCATCCTCTCGCCCGGCCCGTGCGATCCCGACAAGGCCGGCATCTGCCTCGATCTCATCAAACGCGCCGCCGGCAAGGTGCCGATCTTCGGCGTCTGCCTCGGCCATCAGGCGATCGGCCAGGTCTATGGCGGCAAGGTCGTGCGTGCGCCGAAGCCGATGCATGGCAAGCTCTCGAAGGTCCACCACACCGGCAAGGGTGTGTTCCGCGACGTGCCGAACGACTTCAACGCCACCCGTTATCATTCGCTGACCATCGAGCCCGCAAGCTTCCCGGCCGAGCTCGAGATCACCGCGCAGAGCGAGGATGGCGTGATCCAGGGCCTGCAGCACAAGACGCTGCCGATCTTCGGCGTGCAGTTCCATCCGGAGAGCATCGCCTCCGAGCACGGCCACAAGATCCTCGCCAACTTCCTGCAGGATTGCGGCACAAACCTCCGAGTGGAGAAGGTCGCCTGATGAACGCTCCGGTCGTTCAAACGCCGCCCGCGGCAGCGACGAGCGTCGACTTCAAGGCGTTGCTCGGGCTCGTCGCCCAGGGCAAGGCGCTCACGCAGGCACAGGCCGAGCAGGCCTTCGGCGCCATGATGGCGGGCGAGGTCACGCCGGCCCAGATCGGCGCCTTCCTGATCGCATTGCGCGTGCGCGGCGAAACCGTCGAGGAGATCACCGCCGCGGTGAAGGTGATGCGGGAGAAGATGACCCGCATCGCGGCACCCACCGGCGCCATTGACGTCTGCGGCACCGGCGGCGACCATGCCGGCACCCTCAACATCTCGACGCCAGTCGCTATCATCTGCGCCGCTTGCAACGTGCCGGTGGCGAAGCACGGCAACCGCGCCGCATCGTCGAAGAGCGGCGCCGCCGACGTGCTGGCGGTGCTCGGCGTCAACCTCGAGGCCGACATGGCGACGGTGGAGCGCGCGCTCGCCGAGACCGGCACCTGCTTCCTCTGGGCGCAGAAGCACCACAGCGCGATGAAGCATGTGGGCCCCACCCGCGCCGAGCTTGGCACCCGCACCATCTTCAACCTGATGGGCCCGATGTCGAACCCGGCCGGTGTCAAGCGCCAGCTCTTGGGCGTGTTCTCGGCCGACTGGCAGGAGCCCATGGCGCATGTGCTCCGGAACCTTGGCACCGAACACGCGTGGCTGGTCCATGGCAGCGACGGGCTCGACGAGATCACGACCACCGGCCCGACCCGGGTCGTCGAGCTGCGCCATGGCGCGATCCGGACCTTCACCATCGCGCCGGAGGAGTTCGGCATCGAGGCGTCGGACCCTGCGACCCTGAAGGGTGCCGATCCCGCCGCCAACGCCCAGGCGATCCGCGAGCTGTTCGAAGGTGTGCCCGGCCCTTATCGCGACATCGTCTTGCTGAATGCCGCTGCCGCTCTTGTCATCGGCGAGCGTGCCTCCGATATGCCGGAGGGACTGCACCTCGCCGCCGTGGCGCTCGACCAGGGTAAGGCCCGCGACACCCTCGCCGCGCTGGTGCGTATCACCAACTCTGCCGGAACGGTCAAATCCGCATCATGAGCGACGTCCTCGCGAAGATCTGTGCTGACAAGGTCGAGCACATCGCTGCACGCAAGCGCGTGATGCCGCCCTCGGAGATGACGGCGGCGGCGCTTGGTCGCAACCAGATCGATCCGCCGCGCGGCTTCGGGAAGCGCCTGGAGCAGGTCGCGGCCTCGGGGCGCTTCGGCCTCATCGCCGAGATCAAGCGCGCCTCGCCCTCGAAGGGCCTGATCCGCGCCGACTTCGACCCACCCGCCCTCGCCCGCGCCTATCGCGACGGCGGCGCCGCCTGCATCAGCGTGCTGACCGATCGGCCCTACTTCCAGGGCGAGGACGCCTTCCTGATGGCGGTCCGCACCACGGTCGACCTACCGCTGCTGCGCAAGGACTTCATGCTAGAGCCCTATCAGATCTATGAGGCTCGGGCGCTCGGCGCCGATTGCATCCTGCTGATCATGGCGGCGCTGGAGGACAACCAGGCCGCGGAGCTCGCCGCCCTCGCCTCCGATCTCGGCATGGACAGCCTCATCGAGGTCCACGACGCCGAGGAGCTCGATCGCGCCCTCAAGCTCGAGGCCCGCCTCATCGGCATTAATAACCGCAATCTCAAGACCTTGGCAGTCGATCTTGCGGTAACGGAGGCGCTCGCCCCCAAGGTCCCGCGCGACCGCATCGTCGTGGCGGAAAGCGGCCTCAACACCACGGCCGATCTGGAGCGCATGCACCGCGTCGGCGCCTCGGTCTTCCTGGTCGGCGAAAGCCTGATGCGCCAGCCCGACGTCACCGCCGCCACGCGGGCCCTGCTGGGCGGCCGCGGCGCGCGCCCCGAAGACATGGTTGCCTAAGGCGCATGAGCCGCCTCACCCATTTCGATGCGGAGGGCAACGCCCGGATGGTCGACGTCTCGGAGAAGGCGGAGACTGAGCGTGTCGCGGTCGCCAAGGGTGCCGTGCTGATGGCGCGGGAGACTCTGGCGCTGATCAAGTCCGGGGGCGTCAAGAAGGGCGACGTGCTCTCGGTAGCGCAGCTCGCCGGCATCATGGGCGCCAAGCGGACGCCCGACCTCATCCCGCTCTGTCATCCCTTGGCACTTTCGTCGGTGACCGTGGAGCTCTCGCTCGACGAGGCGCGGTCGGCCGTCGACATCACCGCCACTTGCAAGTTGAACGGCCGCACCGGCGTGGAGATGGAGGCGCTGACTGCCGTCTCGATCGCCGCTCTGACCGTCTATGACATGGTGAAAGCGGTCGATCGCAGCATGAAGATCACGGAGATCCGGCTCACCCATAAGAGCGGCGGGAAGTCCGGCACCTTCGAGGCCCCTTGATGATCCCGGTACGGCGATGATCCCGGTCGAAGAGGCCACGCAGCGCATCCTTGCCGCCTTCGCGCCGCTCGGCGGGGAGATCGTCGCCCTCGACCAGGCGCTCGGCCGGGCGCTGGCGAAGCCGATCGCAGCGCGGCTCGACCATCCGCCCCAGGCAGTCTCCGCCATGGACGGCTATGCTGTGCACGCCGCAGACGTAGCGACCATCCCGGCGCGCCTCAAGGTCGTGGAATCGATCGCCGCCGGCAGCCTCCCGGCCCGCGCGGTCGGCGCCGGCGAGGCCGCGCGAATTTTCACCGGCAGCGCGCTGCCGAAAGGCGCCGACTGCATTGTCATCCAGGAGAACACGACCAGGGACGGCGATTGGGTCACGATCGTCGAGGGCACGCATGCGGCGGGCCGGCATATCCGCGCCACGGGCAACGACTTCCAGCGCGGCCAGGTCGGAGTCGAAGCCGGCCGGCGCCTGACGCCCGCCGATATCGGCCTCGCCGCGGCGATGAACTGGCCCTGGGTCGAGGTCGTCCGGAAGCCGCGTGTCGCCATCATCTCCACCGGCAACGAGCTCGCCCAGCCCGGCGAGGACCTCTTGCCGGGCCAGATCGTCGCGTCCAACGGCATCGCCCTCGCCGCCTTCGTGACCTCCTGTGGCGGCGCTCCTCTCAATCTCGGCATCGCTCGCGACGAGCGCGCGGCGCTCGGCGACATGATCGATCGCGCCGCCGGCGCGGATCTGCTGCTGACCAGCGGCGGCGCGTCGGTCGGTGAGCACGATCTCGTGCAAGGCGTGCTGAAGTCGAAGGGCATGGATCTCGACTTCTGGAAGATCGCCATGCGTCCGGGCAAGCCGCTGATGTTCGGCAGGCTCGGCGCGGCTCAGCAAGGCCTGCGCGTCATCGGCCTCCCCGGCAATCCGGTCTCGGCGCTGGTGACGGCGGCGCTCTTCGTGGGCCCGGCGATCGCCCGAATGCTCGGCCTCCGCGAGGTCGGCCCGCGCGTCGTCCGCGCGCGGCTCGGTTGCGATCTGCCGGCCAACGACCAGCGCCAGGATTATCTGCGCGCTGCCGTGGTCGCAGATGCGGACGGCCTCGTCGCCACACCGTTCGGCAAGCAGGATAGCGCCATGCTCACCGCGCTCTCCCGCTCCGGCGGTCTGGTCATCCGCGCGCCCCACTCACCGGCAATCAAGGCCGGCGAGACTGTGGAGATGGTCCTACTCGGTTGACCTCGACGGCGTGGCTTTGGTCATTGTCTCCCAATAATGACCACCCGAATCGGTCGGACATGCTTGACTTTTCCACGAACTAAACTAGAACATTGCCTCAGTTTTTGCTTTGTTCCTGCTCCCAAGGCCTGAGTCGACGGGTGAGTCGACGGGTCGCAAGCGTGTCGCCGGGCGGGATGGGAACCGGAGAAAGGATTGAAAGCGATGCTGACCAGGAAGCAACGGGAGCTGCTGCAGTTCATCCAGGAGCGGCTGGCCGATACCGGGATTTCGCCTTCCTTCGACGAAATGAAGGACGCCCTCGGGCTGAAATCGAAGTCCGGGGTGCATCGCCTGATCACCGGTCTTGAGGAACGTGGCTTCATCCGCCGCCTGCCGCATCGCGCCCGCGCCCTCGAAGTGACTCGGCTCTCGGATGACCAGATGGGGCGCGGCGCGGCCAGCCGCGGCGCCACAGCAGCCGCGAGCGACAGTGCCAAGCGCGGCTTCTCCGCCAATGTCATCCGCGGTGATTTCACGCCCAGCATTCCCGGCGCCATGGTCGCCAATGTGGCTGAGACCGTGCAGCTGCCGCTCTACGGCAAGATCGCGGCGGGCACGCCCATCGAGGCGCTGCGCGACAACAGCAATGCCATCGATATCCCGGCCAGCATGCTCGGCCGCGGCGAACATTACGCCCTCGCGGTCGAAGGCGATTCCATGATCGAGGCGGGAATCCACGACGGCGACACGGTGCTGATCGAGCGCTGTGAGACCGCGGAGAACGGCGCCATCGTCGTGGCCTTGATCGACGGCAGCGAGGTCACGCTGAAGCGCCTGCGCCGCAAGGGCGATTCCATCGCCCTCGAGCCCGCCAACCAGGCCCATAAGACCCGCATCTTCGGCCCCGACCGGGTGAAGATCCAAGGGCGCCTGGTCGGCCTGATGCGGCGGTATTGAGCTCCCGCTAATCCGTCTGGTCCGCCGCCAGGGCGGTGTCTTCCGCTTCCCCGTCCGCCGGTGTTTCGGGATCGCCGACCAGCGTCCGCTCTCGGATCCCCTGCCGCATCCGGTCCAATACCCAGGGCCGGTCGCCGAGGCTCGCCGCCACGCTCTCGACCCGTATCTGCCCGGCCCTGCCAAGCCAGACCGCATAGGCGCCACCGCGCCAGAGATCGAAGCGGTCGATCATCGCCCGGGGATGCGGGCAATCGCCGCGGATCGGTACCAGGGCGACGACGAGGTCGGCGTTCCGGCAATCTTCCGCCAGCGCATCGCCGGTCTTGACCAGGGCGACCATCGAACCTCCACGTTGGAAGATGCAGCCGGCGGCATCGCAGGAGAGCGCGTCCGAAGCCGTATCGCCGGGCTCCGGAAAGCGTGCCGGCTCGACCTGACCGTTCCGGCGCAGCCAGGTCTGGGTGGCGAGCTTCGCCGCACGCGGTGCGATCACATGATAGAGCCCGGCATCGTCCTTCACGGCGGCCTGCTTCAAGTCGCCGGAGACCAACAGGTCGGGAGTCGGTGTGATCCAGACCAGCGCCAGCCCCGCCAGCACCGGTGCCAGGCCCAGGAGCCGCCAGCGGCTCTGCATCAGACATAGGACGACCAACCCGAGCGAGACGGTCACGAGCCCTGCGAGCGGCATCGCCTGGGTGGTCAGCACGGCATGGGGCCAGTCGGAGACGGTCCGGGCGATCCAGAGGATGACGTCGCAGCCGCGGGCCGCCGCATGCCAGAACGGCGCGTCCCATCCGAACGGCATCAGCAGCAGCGCCGCCATGCCCATCGGCATGACCCAGAATCCCGTCACCGGCACCGCGACCATGTTGGCGACCACGCCATAGGTGCTGAGGCGGTCGAAGTGATACATCGCGAACGGCGCGGTCATCACCGTGGCGATGCCGCTGGTGAGCATGAGGGTCCCGAACCAGAACAGGATGCCGCGAAGAATGTTCATCGCACGGCCGAACGCATCGACCGGATCGCTGCGCCTGCCGCGCCAGGCGTTCAACCGCGTACGTAGCACCTCGAACGCGGCGATGAGGCCCAGCACCGCGAAGAACGACATCTGGAAGCTGGCTCCGGTGATGCTCTCCGGCTGCAACAGCAGCACGGCGATCGCCGCCCAGGCCAGCATGCGGAACGAGAACGGCGCGCGGTCCACCATCACCGCCAGGAAGACGATCGCGATCATGACGAAGGACCGTTCGGTCGGCACCGTCGCGCCGGCCAGCAGCGCATAGAAGCCGGCGGCAAGGATCGCGGCGGCAGCCGACCATTTCTTGATCGGATGGCGCAACGCAAGGCGCGGGATCAGCGCCAGCAGCGAGCGAAGTCCGAAGAAGAAGAGCCCCGCCGCCATGCCGATATGAAGCCCGGAGATCGAGAGCAGATGCGCGAGGCCGGAGATCCGCATCGCATTCGTGTCATCCGCGGTGAGGGCCGTCTGGTCGCCGACGGTGAGGGCGCGGACCATGGCGCCGGCGGCACTGGGCTCCAGCACCGCGATGCGGGTGCCGATCGTCGCCCGCAGGCGATCGATCCAGAACCACGCGCGGCTGCGGAGGGATTCAGCGTCAGTGCCCGGTAGGACGTGGGGCATGCCCATGACGATACCGGTGGCGCCCAGCCGGGCGAAATAGCTCTGCCGCCGGAAGTCGAAGGCGCCCGGCACTGCCGGCGCAGCCGGCGGCTGCAGGTTGGCCAGCAGGTCGAGACGGGCGCCGATCGCGACCTGCTCCACACCCTTCATGATCGAGACTCGGATCCGGAGCGGCGTCGCCGCCGGAGGCAACTCGGCAATGGCGACCTGGTCGAGCGTCGCGCGGACACCGTGGGGCAGCGGCTCGATCTCCGCCACTCGGCCGGTCACATGCGCGAAGCGGATCGGGTCCTGGAGCTGTGGCGCTGCCACCAGCGCGGTTCGGAACTGAGCCGCGCCGAATCCGATTGCCGCCGCCAGCGGCGCCGCCAGGACGATGAGGATCAGGCCATCGCGCCGGGCGAGCACCATTGCGCCCGCGAGAGGAAGCACCAGCGTTGCGCCGAGCCAGAGCGGCGGCTCGACCGGCAGCGCGAAATAGACGGCGATGCCGAGCCCGAGCGCCACCGCGAGCCAGCCCGGCCAGTTCGCCCGCTCGCCGGCAAGGAACGTCTCGCTCCGCTCCCGGATGACACCGCCGATCGTCGCCAGATCCAAGGCTTGCGCCCCCTCGCTTCGCGCCGCCCGCCGGATTTGCCAGGGAAGGGGGCGGATGTGTTAGACACTACCTCAACTTCCCGATCCCAGCACGAAATCAGCCGGATTTCCTCAATCATGAGTGTCATCACCCGTTTCGCCCCCTCCCCGACCGGATTCCTCCATATCGGCGGCGCCCGGACCGCCCTCTTCAACTGGCTCTATGCCCGCCATCATGGCGGCCAGTTCCGTCTCAGGATCGAGGACACCGACCGGGTGCGCTCCACGGAAGCTGCGATCGACGCGATCATCGACGGGATGAAGTGGCTCGGCCTCGACTGGGATGGCGAGGTGGTGATGCAGTTCGCCCGCCAGGCCCGGCACGCGGCGGTGGCGGAGCAGCTGCTGGCCGAGGGCAAGGCCTATCGCTGCTATTGCTCGGTCGAGGAACTGGAGGAGATGCGCAAGGCCGCCATGGCCGCGGGCAAGCCCGTGCGCTACGACGGCCGCTGGCGCGACCGCGATCCCAAGGAGGCGCCCGAGGGTGTGAAGCCGGTGATCCGGATCAAAGCGCCACAGCACGGCGAGACCGTGGTGACTGACGAGGTCCAGGGCGAGGTCCGGGTCGCGAACGAGCAGCTCGACGACATGGTGCTGCTGCGGAGCGACGGCACGCCGACTTACATGCTTTCGGTGGTGGTCGACGACCACGAGATGGACATCACGCATGTCATCCGCGGCGACGATCATCTGACCAATACCTTCCGCCAGGTGCAGATCTATGACGCCATGGGCTGGAAGCATCCGAGCTTCTCGCATATCCCGATGATCCACGGGCCGGACGGGTCGAAGTTGTCGAAACGCCACGGTGCGCTCGGCGTTGAGGCCTATCGTGAGATGGGCTATCTGCCGGAGGCTTTGCGGAACTACCTGCTCCGCCTTGGCTGGTCGCATGGCGACGACGAAATCATCTCGACCGCGCAGGCGATCGAGTGGTTCGACCTGCCACAGGTGGGCCGCTCGCCCTCGCGCTTCGACTTCGCCAAGCTCGACAATTTGAACGGTCATTATCTCCGCGAGGCCGATGACGTAAAGTTGGCGGCCGACGTCGCGGCTCGGCTCGGCGTCAAGGACCCGGCCGCGATTGAGCGCCTCCGGCGCGGCATGCCGGGACTGAAGGCCCGGGCGAAGACCCTGAAGGAGCTGGCGGAGAACGCGCAGATCTATGTCGCAGCGCGGCCGCTCGCGATCGCCGACAAGGCGGCTGCGTTGCTGACGGCGGAGGCGAAGGCGCTGCTGCAGGGCCTCGCCGAGGCGCTGAAAGGTGTCACGGACTGGACGGCGGCCAATCTTGAGGCCGCGGTTCGGCAGTTCGCCGAAGCAAAAAATGTGAAACTCGGCCAGATCGCGCAGCCGCTCCGGGCGGCGCTCACCGGTTCGACGACTTCGCCGGGCATCTTCGAAGTTATGGAAATCCTTGACCGATCCGAGAGTCTGGGACGGATCGCTGACGCCGTTTAACAGCCGCGGCGCCTGCAGGGGCTTTCATCAACCGGTCATGGACCGTTAACCAACCATCTGTTAGCGTGTCGCCAGTTTGCGGCAGTGCAACATCGCTGACATGAAGGCGAGCCACCACCCGCCCCTGTCTCTTCCGCGGTCTCCCCCGCGGTCCCTACACGAGGTGTCTCATGGCGACCAAATCGAAGCCCGAAAAGAAGCGGATGATGGCCGAGAAGTCCAAACCGGCACGAAAGGCGGCCGCCCCCTCGAAATCCACGCGGTCCAAGCCCGTGAAGCTCGATATCAAGGTCAAGAACAGCGGCGTGAAACCGGCGGCGCCGAAGGCCTACACCAAGGTCTCGGTGAAGGACGATCGCAGCGGTCAATCCTGGGACTTGCCGGTGCTGAAGGGCACGGTCGGCCCCGACGTGGTCGATGTCCGTAAGCTCTACACCGACCATGGCCTCTTCACCTATGACCCGGGCTATGGTTCGACCGGCTCGACCCAGTCCTCGATCACCTACATCGACGGCGACGAAGGCATCCTGACGCATCGCGGCTACCGCATCGAGGAGCTGGCAGCCCACAGCAGCTTCATCGAGGTTTGCTACCTGCTGCTGGAAGGTGAGTTGCCGAACGCGAAGCAGCTGAAGGAGTTCGAGAAGAACATCACCTACCACACCATGCTGCATGAGCAGATCGCGCGGTTCTTCCAGGGCTTCCGCCGCGACGCGCATCCGATGGCCGTGATGGTGGCTGTGGTGGGCGCGCTCTCGGCCTTCTACCACGACAGCACCGACATCCACGATCCCCGGCAGCGCATGATCGCCTCGCACCGCCTGATCGCCAAGGTGCCGACCATCGCAGCCATGGCCTACAAGTATGCGACCGGCCAGCCCTTCATCTATCCGCAAAACAACCTCTCATACGCTGAGAACTTCCTGCGCATGACCTTTGCGGTTCCGGCGGAGGAGTACGAGATCAACCCGGTCGTGGCCAAGGCCATGGACCTGATCTTCATCCTGCACGCCGACCACGAGCAGAACGCCTCGACCTCGACGGTACGCATCGCCGGCTCCTCCGGGGCCAATCCCTTCGCCTGCATCGCCGCCGGCATCGCCTGTCTCTGGGGCCCCGCCCATGGCGGCGCCAACGAGGCGGTGCTGAAGATGCTGGCCGAGATCGGCAGCAAGGAGAACGTGCCCGGCTACATCAAGCGGGTGAAGAACAAGGAGGACAACACGCGCCTCATGGGCTTCGGCCACCGGGTCTACAAGAATTACGACCCGCGCGCGGCTGTGATCCGCAAGGCCTGCCACGACGTGCTGGACGCACTCGGCAAGCGCAACGAGCCGTTGCTCGACCTCGCCATGGAGCTCGAGCGCGTCGCTCTCGAGGACGACTATTTCATCTCGCACAAGCTGTTCCCGAACGTCGATTTCTATTCCGGCATCATCCTGCAGGCGATCGGCTTTCCGACCTCGATGTTCACCGTTCTCTTCGCGGTCGCCCGTACCGTCGGCTGGGTGGCGCAGTGGAAGGAGATGATCGAGGACCCGACGCAGCGCATCGGGCGCCCGCGCCAGCTTTATACCGGCTACGGCGAGCGTCCCTACGTGCCGATGGAGAAGCGGAAGTAATCTGTCGCTTCCATCCTGAATGCAGAAAGGGCGGCCCCAAGGGACCGCCCTTTCATTTACGCTGCCGGCCGGGCCGGCTGGTCTATTTCTGGATGAGCTCGATCTTGTAGCCGTCCGGATCCTCGATGAAGGCGATGACCGAGCCGCCGTGTTTCATCGGTCCAGGCGGCCGCGGGATCTTCACGCCCTCCGCGCCGAGCTTCTCACAGACGCCGTAGATGTCGCCGACGCCGACCGCGAGATGGCCGAAGGCGGTGCCGATCTCATAGGGCGTCTTCTGGCCCCAGTTGTGGGTGAGCTCGATCACCGTGTTGTCGTCCTCGTCGCCGTAGCCGACGAAGGCGAGCGTGAACTCGCCCGATGGATAGTCCTTGCGCCGCAGCAGCTTCATGCCGAGATGCCGGGTGTAGAAGTCGATCGACTTATCGAGATCGAACACGCGGATCATGGTGTGGAGCAGTTGGTTCGACATGCCTCGCGTCTCCCGGTGTTGAGCGGATCAGGTGTTGTCGCGGATCATGGCGGCGAAGGTGGCTTCCGCGACCTTCTGGCCGCCGACCGTGCCGACGCCGTTGAACTTCCAGATCATGCCGCGGCTGCGGTCCTTGGTGACATGCAGCCTGAGCTCGTCACCCGGCACCACCGGCTTGCGGAATCGGCAATCATCGATGCTCATGAAATAGACGAGCTTGCCTTCGAAGGCGGCCCCGAGCGTGTGCACCACGAGCACGGCCGCGGTCTGCGCCATCGCCTCGATGATCAGCACGCCGGGCATCACCGGATCGCTGGCAAAGTGACCCTGGAAATAGGGCTCTCCGATCGAGACCATCTTAACGCCGGTCGCCTCGGCGTCGGTGCGCATGTTCTCGATCCGGTCGATCATCAGGAAGGGCGGACGATGCGGAATCATCCGCATGACGCCCTTCACGTCGATCGCGATCGGCTCGGCCGGCGCCTCGGTACCCGCGCCGGGTTTTCCTTGGTGTTCCATCGCTACAGTTTGATGTTCGGCAACGACTTGTTCAAGCGCTGCATCACGTCGTCGGTGATGTCCCATTGCGGGGCGAACAGGTGGGCCGCACTGCGGTCCAGGACCAGGGTGAGGTTGCGCTGCTTGGCGACGTCCTGCACCACCTTGCGTGCCGAGGCTGCGATCGTGGCGCGGGCCTTGTCGAGGCGCTGGCCGAGCGCCTGCTTGCCCTTGTCATAGTTCTGCTGGAGCAGTTGGTCCTGCTGCTGGATCGCTTGGCGCTTGGCGGCGTAGTCCGCCGGCGTCACTTGGTTGGCGACCCGCTGCTGCTCCAGCGCCTGGGCCTGGGCCCGGAGGGCATCCTCCTTCTTGGAGGTGTCCTCGTCGAGCGCCTTCAGCGACGCCGACCACTGCTGATTGAGCGACTTGCCGACGCTGGAGAGGTTGAGGATGGCGCCGCTGTCGAGCAGCCCGAGGAGGATCGGGACCTGCGCAGCCGGGACCTGCGCAGCCGGGACTGCGGCAGCCGGGGTCACCGGGGCGGCCTGGGTCTGGGCCGGCGTCGTCTGGAAGGTGGGGACCGTCGGCTCGGGGGTCTGGGTCGTGGTCTGGGCGGCGGCCGGCCGGATTGCCAGGCCGACGGCGAGAAGAACCGCCGCCAGTGCGGCGATTCGACTGAAACGGCAAGTAGATAGCAAGAGCTGGGTCACGTATCGGATCTCCAATGAAGGTGGGGTATTCGCTCGGAAATTGCCTCTGAAACCGGCGTGATCAGAAGTTGGTTCCGAAGCTGAAGCTGAAATACTGGATCTGGTCCTCGTCCTTCCGCACCACCGGATAGGCGAGGTCGATCGCCAGCGGGCCGAAGGGCGAGACCCAGGTGATGCCGAAGCCGGCGGACGCCCGGATGCTGGCGTCGTCCTGGATGTTCTCTTTGGTCTTGGGGTCGGTCCCGGTCAAGATGCCGAAATCGCTGAAGACGCGGCCGCGGATCCCGTATTCCTCCGGCAGGCCGAGCGGGAAGCTGGTCTGCAGCGTGCCGTTCCAGATGAACTGGCCGCCGATCGAGCCGTACTTCGTCCGCGAGTCGCGGTCGCGCGGCCCGACGCCGTGGACGTCGAAACCGCGCAGGTTGTCAGGACCGCCGAGGAAGAACCCGTCCGGATAGTGCAGATAGTCGCCGAACAGCGGCTGGATGTAGCCGACGTTCTGGGTCAGCGACATGGTGACTTCCTTGGTGACCGGATAGTAGTAGCCGCCCGACAGCGTCCCGCTGATATAGGTGACGTCCTCGCCGCCGAAGGCGGATGCAATGTTCGGGGTCGCGAAATCCGTGTCCAGCGTCACGAAATAGCCGGTGCGTGGATCGAGCGTGCTGTCGCGCCGGTCGTATTGCAGCTTGTTGCCGATGATCTGGTAATACTTCCAGCCGTCCTCGTCGTGGATTGCCTGTGGCGCGTGGTTGTCCACCTTGTAGATGCGGTCGGCGCGGTACTGGAAGGACAGCGTGTTCCGCAGATACTCGTTGAGATCGTAACCCATGCGCAGGCCGGCGCCGGCCTGATCCTCGTCGTTGGCGCGCGGCGTCAGGCGACGGAAGAACAGGTCGACACCGGCGCTGATATTCTTGTCGAGGAAATAAGGATCGGTGAAGCTGAGCGAGCCCGAGGACCGCTTGCCGGAAATGGTGATGTTGGCCTGGGC
Organism: Binatia bacterium; assembly: GCA_035541335.1. Taxonomy (GTDB): domain Bacteria; phylum Pseudomonadota; class Alphaproteobacteria; order Dongiales; family Dongiaceae; genus Dongia. The sequence goes on along the minus strand of DATKNM010000031.1, from coordinate 3,970 downwards.
GTCCTGGCCCTTGCCGAGGAAGTTGCGCTCCCGCAGCCCGACCGAGCCCAGCGGGCCGAGGCTGGTCGAGAAGCCGGCGCCGAAGCTGAGCTCGCCGGTCGATTGCTCCTTCACCTTGACCTTGATGATGGTCTTGTCGGGCGCGGTGCTCGGTACCGTGGTGATGTCGACGGTCTCGAAGAAGCCGAGGTTCTTCAGGCGCTGTTCTGTGCGCTTCAGCTTCTCGGTGCTGAAGGCGTCCCCTTCGGCCAGGCGGAACTCGCGTCGGATCACCTTATCCTGGGTGCGGACGTTCCCAGAGATGTCGATGCGCTCGACGTAGACCTTCGGCCCTTCCTGGATGTCGTAGGTGAGGGTGAGGATGTGCTTCTTGGCGTCGCGCTCGATGCGCGGGCGCACGTCAACGAAGGCATAGCCGAGGCTGCCGACCCGGTCGCTCAGCGCCTGCACGGTGTCGTCCACCTTGCTGGCGTCGTACCAATCGCCTTCCTTGGTGGTGACGTCGTTCCAGAGCGTCTTCGGGTCAAGGTCCTTCAGCGTGGTCTTGATGTCGACCTTGCCGAGCTTGTAGCGCTCGCCCTCCTCCACCGTGAAGGTGATGAAGAATGCCTCCTGGTCGGGCGACAGCTCGGCCACCGCGGAGATCACGCGGAAGTCGGCATAACCCTCTGAGAGATAGAATTTCCGTAGATTCTCCTTGTCCACCGTCAGGCGGTCGGGGTCGTAGGTGTCGGTGGTGCTGAGGAAGCGATACCAGGCGCTTTCCTTGGTGGCGATCGCGTCGCGAAGGTCGCTGTCGGAGAACTGCTTGTTGCCCACGAAGTCGATGCGCTCGATCTGGGTGACGTCGCCTTCGTTGATCTCGAACACCAGGTTCACGCGGTTCTGGTCGAGCTTGATCACCTTCGGGTCGACGGTCGCCGCAAAGCGGCCGCTGCGGCGGTAGAGGTCGAGGATCCGCTTCACGTCGGCCTGCACCCGGGTCTGGGTGTAGACTTGGCGCGGCTTCAACTGCACCTCGTTGGTGAGATCCTCGTCCTTGATTTTGTCGTTACCCTCGAACGCGAGCTTGTTGATGATCGGATTTTCGACCACCGTCACCACGAGATTGTCGGCCTCGCGGCGGAAGTTCACGTCGGCAAACAAGCCGGTCGCGAACAGGTTCTTCAGCGCCCGGTCGACTTTGGCGGCGTCGAACGGATCGCCGGGATTGATCTCCATGTACGAGCGAATGGTGTCGGCCTCGATACGCTGATTGCCTTCGATCAGGATCTGCGCGATCGGCTCGCCGCTGGTGATGGTCTGCGCGGCGGCACTGTTCCAAGCCGCCGGCGCGACCGCCAGGCAGAGACCCAAACACAAACCCACCCCGAGCCCCAGGCGGGCGACTAGACGCAGAAATCCCATTTCCCCCGACACCCACTCACGTAAACAGGGATTTCACGAAATCGACGACTTTGAGATAAACCAAGTCGTTCCAGGTGGCAAACAGCATCAGGCTCAGGACCAGCGCGAGGCCGATCTTGAGTCCCCATTCCTGAGCGCGTTCGTCCAGCGGCTTCCCGCGGATCCCTTCCACGGCGTAATAGGCGAGATGGCCGCCGTCCAGCATCGGCACCGGGAAGAGATTGATCAGGCCGAGGTTGATCGACAGCATCACGGAGAACATCACGAAGGGAACGAAGCCCAGAGTGGCCACGTCGCCGGCCATCTTGGCGATGCCGCCGACGCCGCGAATCTCGTCGCTGGAGCGCTGCCCCGTCACCATCTGCCAGAGCCCGGTCAGGATCACCGCGGACTGGGCATAGACCTCCTGGCCCGCCGAGACGATCGCCTCGCCCGGACCGACCTTGGTGACCGAACTGGGCGCGGCCTGGCGGATGCCGAGCCGCGGCGTCTTCTGCAAGTTGCCGAAGAGATCCTTGTCGGTGACGATCTGCGGATGGGCGACCAGCTGCAGTTGCTGCCCGCTGCGATCGATGGTGATCGTGATCGGCTTTTCCAGGTTGAGCTGGATCACCGTGACGATGTCGCCGAACTCGTTGACCTTGGTGCCGTTGAGCGCCAGGAAGCGGTCGCCCGCCTTCAGCCCCGCCTGGTCGGCGGCCGATCCGGCAATCACCTCGCCCACGATGGGATCGCTGTGGGGCTTGCCGAGAATGCCGTAGATCAGCGCCAGCACCACCACGGCGAACAGATAGTTCGCCGCCGGGCCGGCGGCGACGATCGCCATGCGGCGGAGCACGCTCTTGTGCTTGAAGGAGACGGCGCGTTCCGCCGCGGTCATCGGGCGGGCGGAGTCGCCTTCGAGGATATTGTCCTCCTGCCCGAACATCCGGACGTAGCCGCCGAGCGGCAGCCAGCTGAACTTCCACCGCGTGCCGGTCCGGTCGGACCAGCCGAATAGCTCCGGCCCGAAGCCGATCGAGAACACCTCGACCCGGACCCCGCACCAGCGGGCGACCGCGAAGTGCCCGAGTTCATGGATGAACACGAGGACGGTGAGGACGACGAGGAACCAGAAACCGTAATGCTGGATTTCGCTGAGGATCGCCATTTCTTGCCCAGACACAGCTTGCCGGCGGCGCCCCCCAGCCCGCCGGTGGCTCTGTCTAGCACATCATCGGGCCGGCCCATAGCCCAGAAAACGATTTCACGCCAACGTGTTAGCCAGCTTACGGCCGCCTTAATTGCGGTGGAGCCCGGCGGCCTTCGCCTCGGCGACCCGCCGCGCTTCGGCGTCGGTCGTGATCACGTCCTCGATCGAGCCAAGCTCGGCCTGGGGCATGGCTTCGAGCACGGTTTCGACCAGGGCCGGAATGTCCATGAAGCCGATCTTGCCGGACAGGAAGGCGGCGACGGCGATCTCGTTGGCGGCGTTCAGCACCGTCGGCGCCCGGCCGCCGGCCTTCAGCGCCTCGCGGGCAAGGCGGAGCGCCGGGAATCGGATCGGATCCGGCGCCTCGAAGGTCAGGGTCGCGACTTTGGCAAAGTCGAGTCGGGCGGAAGGTGCCGCGATCCGCTTCGGCCAGCCGAGGGCATAGGCGATCGGGGTCCGCATGTCCGGGGTGCCGAGCTGGGCCAGGACCGAGCCGTCCTGGTAGGCCACCATGCTGTGGATCACCGATTGCGGATGCACCAGGATCTCGATCTGCGGCTCGGGCATCTGGAAGAGGTGATGCGCCTCGATGAGCTCCAACCCCTTGTTCATCATGGTCGCGGAATCGACCGAGATCTTGGCGCCCATGGACCAGTTGGGATGAGCGACCGCCTGGGCCGGCGTGGCCGCGGTCATCTCCGCAATCGACTTGGTGCGGAACGGCCCGCCGGACGCCGTGAGGATGATCTTCTCGATCGCGTCGCGTTTCTCGAACTCGAAGACCTGGAAGATCGCGCTATGCTCTGAATCGACCGGCAGCATCACCGCGCCGTGCTTGCCGAGCTCCTTCATCATCAGGCTGCCGGCGCAGACCAGGGTCTCCTTGTTGGCGAGCCCCACCATCGCGCCGCGCCGCACCGCGGCCAGGGTCGGCTCGAGGCCGGCCGCGCCGACGATCGCCGACATGACCCAGTCGCTCGGACGGCTGGCCGCCTCGATCACCGCGGCGCGGCCCGCCGCGGCGACGATGCCGCTGCCGGCGAGGCCGTCCTTCAGCTTGCCATAGAGCGTCTCGATGCCGATCGCGGCGAAGCGCGGCTTCAGCCGCAGAGCCTGCTCGATCAGTCGATCGACATTGCTATGGGCGGTCAGCGCATCGACCCGATAGTCGTTGGGATAGCGCTCGACCACGTCGATCGTGTTGCAGCCGACCGAGCCGGTGGAGCCGAGGATGGCGATCGAGCGCGGGCCTTTTGCCTGGGCGCGCGGGCCGGTCCCGCGCCTTGCCTCCGTCAGAGCCATGTCAGCACGCTGCTCCCAGTCCAATAATTGATGCCGGCGACCACAACCGCGACGGCGACGAGGCCATCG
>DATKNM010000030.1:0-7535 GCA_035541335.1 Binatia bacterium | reverse complement strand
GCCGGCGGCGCGCCGGCGGTGACGCCGAGCTTCAGCGTCTTCAGGGCAGGATCCTCGATGGTCTCCGCCGCGATGTTATCGGCCTTGCGGGTCACCATCACGTAGGCCGACCGGTAATAGGGATTGGTGGTCTGTACCAGCTCCGCGCCGGTCACGATGCCCATGATCAAGTCGCAGCGACGCACGCGGAGCGTATTGCGCACGAAGCCGGTCGAGTTCGGGTACCAGGTGTACTTGATCGGCACGCCGAGCTTCGCCGCGAACAGCTCGGCGATCTTGTTCTCGAAGCCGCCGCCGTTCTTGTCAGAGAACGGCAGGCTGGCGGGGTCGGAGCAGACGCGGAGCGCCGAGCGATCCACCGCCTCGGCCTGGTCCGCGGCCTCCGCCACAGTGACCCGCAGGAGGAGTGCCAGCGCCACGACCCCGAGGAGCTTGGCCAGCGTCATCGGTCGCCCTAGCCTCCGAGACAAGCGTCCTCGGCCTGTCCTACGTCCGCCGTCTTCGGATCATGCTTCTGCGGCCGGCCGCGGCCGAGCACGCCGTCCGACCGCGCCTTCAAATAGGCGTAGATATCGTCGATGAAGCACATCACGTTCGGGTTGGTGCCGAAGGCCGGCATCTTCTTCTGGACCGCGGTGTTGACCTCGGTCTTGCCGTTGGTGACGGTGTCGAGGAACTGTTCGTAGGTCAGGACTTTCAGGGAGTCGATCAGCGCCGGGGCGAAGGTGCTGCCGACGCCGTCCGGCCCGTGGCAGACGATGCACTCGCTGTTGAAGCGGCGAAAGCCGCTGAAGACCGGCCAGCTGACCGTGCCGTCCGGCGCGATCGTGTAGGGCTTGTCCTGGTCGCTCGTTGCCGCAGTCGTCGTGCTGTTCTGCTGCTGCGTCGGTTGCGCCTGGCCGGTATCCTGCGCATGAGCGACGGCACCCGCCGTCAGCAAAGCGACCGCGAACGCCGCGGTCGTCAGAATCCTCGAACCAATGCCGTTCAAACGCATCTCATCGAACCTCTGCGTGTCATGTACCGAAGATGAAAGAACTGGCGGGAGGAGGCGAGCCTCCTCCCGCCGCCGCAGAGTGCTCACTCAGGGAGGGCAAACACGGTCATGGTTCCGCCGAGGGCGGTGTATTGCGACAGCGCCTTGTAGGCACCCACCGCACCCAGGCCTTCCTGGTCGCCGGTCAGTCCTGCGGCCATGCCGATGCCGGCCCAGCCGCCGACGCCCGAGAGGACGGCGATATACTGCTTGCCGTCATACTCGTAGGTGTTGACGTTGCCGATGATCCCGGAGGGAGTCTTGAAGCGATAGAGCTCCTTGCCGGTCTCCGCATCGACCGCCTTCAGATAGCCTTCCAGCGTGCCGTAGAACACGACGTTGCCGGCGGTCGCCAGCGCGCCGCTCCAGACCGAGAAGGTCTCGGGGATCGACCACTTGATCTTGCCGGTAGTGGCATCCCAGGCGATGAAGTTGCCGAGGTTGCTGTCGCCCTTGGGCGGATACATGCTCAAGGTCGCGCCCACATAGGGCTGGCCGGCGGTGTAGGCGATCTTGTACGGCTCATAGTCCATGCAGACGTGGTTGGTCGGCACGTAGAACAGGCCGGTCTTCGGCGAGTACGCCGAAGGCTGCTCGTCCTTGGATCCCAACGCCGCCGGGCAGATGCCCTGGGTGTTGGTGTCCTGACCGCCTGCCTCGGTCGAGAACTGCTTCACGCGGTCGGGCAGACCGGTCTTCAGGTCCACCTTGGTCGCCCAGTTCACCGCCGGATCGAACTTCTCCGCCACCAGCAGCTCGCCGGTCACCCGATCGAGCGTGTAGCCGAAGCCGTTGCGGTCGAAATGCACCAGGAGCTTGCGCTCCTTGCCGTCGATCTTCTGGTCGACCAGCTGCATCTCGTTGACGCCGTCATAGTCCCATTCGTCGTGCGGCGTCATCTGATAGACCCACTTGGTCATGCCGGTGTCGGCATCACGGGCCCAGATGGTCATCGACCACTTGTTGTCGCCCGGACGTTGGACCGGGTTCCAGGTCGAGGGGTTGCCTGAGCCGTAGTAGACAAGGTTCAGGTCGGGATCATAGGACATCCAGCCCCAGGTGGTGCCCCCGCCGATCTTCCACTGATCGCCCTTCCAGGTCGCCGTGCCGGAATCCTTGCCGACCGGCTGGCCGAGCGCGGTGGTCTTCTCCGGATCCATCAGCGTGTCGGAGTCGGGACCCATGGAATAGCCGCGCCAGACCTGCTTGCCGCTCTTGACGTCATAGGCAGTGACATGGCCGCGGACGCCGAACTCGCCGCCGCTGGTGCCGACCAGAACCATGTTCTTGATGATCATCGGCGCCGAGGTGCCGGTCTCGCCCTTCGACGGATCGCCGTCGGCGACCTTCCAGACTTCCTTGCCGGTCATGGCGTCGAGCGCCACCAGGTTGGTGTCCGCCTGGTGCAGGAAGATCAGGCCGTCGGCATAGGCCACGCCGCGGTTGACCGTGTCGCAGCACATGACCGGAATGACGTTCGGATCCTGCTTCGGCTCATATTTCCAGACGATCTGGCCGCCCTTCGAGAGATCGAGCGCGAAGACCGTGTTCGGGAACGGCGCATGCACGTACATCATGTTGCCGATCACCAGCGGGCCGCCCTCGTGACCGCGCAGCACGCCGGTCGAGAACGTCCACGCCACCTGCAGGTTCTTGACGTTCTTGCTGTTGATCTGGTCAAGCTTGCTGTACCGGTTGCCCGCATAGTTGCCGAGCGGCATGACCCACTGCTTCGGGTCCTGCTGCAGCTTCAGCAGTTCGTCGTTCGCCAGAGCGCTAGCGGACCATAATGAAACCGCTCCGGCGAGCCCCAGGATGAATCCCGAAGCAGGCATCAGCTTTGCCATGGTTTCCTCCCAAATATTGTTGGCTCACGTGCGCCGGCATTTGTCCCTGCACCTTGCCGGAGCATGCACTTGCCATCGTCGATCGCTGTGCCGAACGCCCGGAGTTCTCGTGGTTCCGACAGTGATGCGGAGATCTACCTTGGAACCGGTCAGACGATTCACTTGATGGTCAGCAGGCAACGATAGCTGCCGACAGAGTGAGACCACGGACGCCGCGAAACCATTGTTCTTTGGTACAAGCCGGTTTCAGCACGCGTGTCGGAGACGAAAAGGCGCCGCCGGCGAAGGCGCGATCAGGAGGTTTGCAGCGCCGGACTCTTCATGCCGTCGTCTTCGCTGCGCAAACCCATGCGGCGATAGTGGAATGGCGGCGCCGCTGCCGCGGACGCCGCTTCGGCGAGGGCGCGCAAGGCGGCATGGCGCGGCGACTTTCCGCAGGCAGGGTCGGTCTCCGCCGCCGAACCGGTCAAGGCCAGCGCCTGACAGCGGCAGCCGCCCCAATCGATCTCGCGCTGGTCGCAGCTGCGGCAGAGCTCGGGCATCCAATCGGTGCCGCGGAAGCGCTGGAATGCTTCCGAGCTGCGCCAGATCTCGGCGAGACTGCGGTCGCGGACCGATTCGAACGCCATGTCGGGAATCGTCTCCGCCGCGTGACAGGGCAGGACATGGCCCGAGGGCGTCACATTGAGGAACCGCCGCCCCCAGCCGCCCATACAGGCCTTGGGCATGCGGGCATAGTAATCCGGCACGACATAGTCGATGACGATCCGGCCGCGCAGCCGTTCCCGCGCAGCCTCCACCCGCCGGGTTGCCTCCTCGAGATCGGCCAAGGTCGGCATCAAGGCGCCGATATTCCGCAGCGCCCAGCCGTAATACTGAACGTGGGCGATCTCCACCCGCCCCGCGCCGAGCGCGACCGCCATCTCGATCAAGGCATCGACCCGCCGGACATTGTGGCGGTTGACCACCGCGTTGATGGTGAGCGGCAGCCCCTCCTCCCGGACCCAGACGGCGAAGGCGAGCTTCTTCGCCTGCGCGCCCTTGTGGTTGCCGATCCGCTCGGCGGTCTCGACATCGACGTCCTGGAAGGAGAGCTGCACGTGATCGAGCCCGGCCGCGACCAGGGCCGCGAAACGCGCACGGTCGATGGCGACACCGGAGGTGATCAAGTTGGTGTAGAGCCCGACCGCGCGCGCATGTGCCGTGAGATCGACAAGATCCCGCCGCACCGTCGGCTCGCCACCGGAGAAGTGCACCTGCACGATGCCGAGCGCCGCCGCCTGGTCGAGCACGGCGCACCATTCCGCGGTCGAGAGCTCGTCCTTGGCGCGGTCCAGCTCCACTGGGTTGGAGCAATAGGGGCATTGCAGCGGACACCGATGCGTCAGCTCCAGGAGCGCCGCCATCGGCGCCAGCGTTTCGGGCGTTGCGTTCATATCGTCAGCAGGCGTTTCTCGATGAGGCCGTTGAGCAGTTCCTGCACATCCGTGGTGATCTCGCCGCGATCGGCATCATAGCTCCTGGCGAGATCGTCGATCAGCGCGTCGAGCCTGGTCGCGCCATCGCAGCGCTGCAGCACCTCGAGGGCGGTCTCGTCCGGAACCAGGACCCGCTCCGGCGCCAGCACGATCCACTGCTGCCGCGTCTCGTCGAACTTCAGCCGCACGCCCGGCGCCAAGCGCGGAAAGGATTCCAGCGCCAGGCCGCCCTCGGTCACGCGCGTGCCTCCGGCCGGAACGCCCCCGGCGGGATGTTGCCCGGCGTCACATAGGCATAGGAAAGCGCGTCGAGCTGCGACCACAGCACGTCGCACTTGAACTCCAGCGCCCTCAGCACCTGCTGCTGCTGGTGCGGCAGGCGCGCCTCGCGCTTCACGTAGTCGAGAGCGAAGTTGGCATCGCGCGGCGCTTGATAGAGCCGCTTGTCGAAGTAGGACAGCGCCTGCTTGTCGATGAAATCGTAGTTCGCCAGCATGCCCGCCACCCGGTCGGTGATGATGGCCGGCGCGAACATTTCGGTCAGCGACGAGGCGACCGCCTCCAGCAGGCTCTTCTCGCTGACGAAATGCAGATAGGCCTCGACGGCGAAGCGCGTGCCGGGCAGCAGGCCCTGGCCTGAGGTCACGTAGGCACGGTCGAAGCCCAGCGCATCGGTCAGGCCGAGCCAACGCTCGATTCCGCCGCCCTGGAAGTCCGAGCCCTCGCCGCTCCCGTCATGGTCGATGATGCGCTGGCGCCAGGCCCGGCGGAAGTCCGCATCCGTTGCCCGGGCCAGGATCGCCGCGTCCTTCATCGGGATAATGGACTGATAGTAATAGCGGTTGAGCGCCCAGGCCTGCACCTGACCGCGATCGAGCTTGCCGCCATGCAGCAAAGCGTGGAAAGGATGGCGATTGTGGTACCGCTCGGCGCCGATGGCGCGCAGCGCGGCTTCGAGCTCGCTCGGACTCAGCATCTCGCTCACAACACGATCCTCATTCCATCTTCGGCGACGTTCCAGCCGCGGGCGACGATCTCCGCATGCTGATCGGATTCTTCGTCCAGCACAGGGTTCGTGGTGTTGACGTGGATGAGCATCTTGCGCTTGACGTCCAGCCGGTCGAAGGCCGCCAGGGTCCCGTCCGGCCCGCTGATGTTCATATGTCCCATGCGCGCCCCGGTCTTCCGGCTGATGCCGAGCTCTACGAGCTCGTCGTTCGACCAGAGCGTCCCGTCGAAGAACACCAGCGGCGAGTGTTCCAGGCGCTCGCGCAGCTCGTCAGTCATGCGGGCGCAGCCGGGAATGTAGTGGAAGCGCGCGTCGCCGGCGGCAACTTCGAGGCCGATCGTCTCCTCGGGGCTGCCGGCGAGGTTGCCGGCATTCCGCCCTTCGAGGAACAGCGGCACCTTGCCCGGGACCGGCCAGGCAGTGACGGTGATGCCGAGCGGTCCCTTGGCGCCCTCGATCTCCACCGGCCGGTTCAGGGGAAACACGCGGCGCTCCACATAATCCGGGTTGAGTGCGCCGAAGATCGAGTTCTCTCCCAGCACGTCCAGCACCCGTGCCGTCGCCCAGAGCGTGAAGGCCTGGCTTTCGCGCATCGACAGCAATCCGGCGACGTGATCGATTTCCCCGCTGGTCAGGAGCACCGCATCGATCGGCGAATGCCGCGGCGCTTCACGCGGCCAGAGACACTCGTTCTGCAGCAGCTGCTGGCGCAGGTCGGGCGAAGCATTGAGCAACAGCCAGCGCTCGCCGTCGGCCGAAACCGCCAACGACGCCTGGGTTCGCCACTTGGCTTTGGCTTTGCCTCGCCGCGCCGCCCGGCTGAGCGGTGCGTTGCAATTCCACTGGGGAAACCCCCCGCCCGCGGCAGAGCCGAGAACGACCACTTCCATGACCATGGGCCCTGGTCTGGTTAGCCCTGCCCGCCGCGAGGCGAAGAGTCTTCGATCAGAGGCGCGCGCTGGCGTAACTGTTGATTTCCATGCCGACGCAGATTTCGCGAACGCGCGGAGATTTCCACTTCTTCATGACCAAACCTCCAAAGTTTAGAGCGACTTTCAAGTGCGCACTAACAGTCGGCAATGCCGACTAGTTTGATGCTACACCGCGATACGTAAGATCGACAATGCCGTGCGGCCACCAAATCCGTCATCCTTTGGTCGGAGATAGGCGGCAATTGTGCGGAGTTCATCGCACCGGCTGGAAAATGGCGCCGCGCTCACAATGTCCCGGGCGCTGCGCTGCCGCTGCACTCGGGGAGGATTGGGTTCGGCCAGAGCTTCACCATCTCCAGCGAGAAGGTCCGCATATTCGGCGCGTGATCGCGCAGCCAGCGGTATTGGACGTCATAGGCCTCCCGCTCCCGCTCCTGCCAGGCGGCGCAGGAATAGGAGAGCCGACCCTGCTCGCTCCGTATCTGCAGGAAGTGGGTCAGCTCGTGCACCAGGATGCTGGTCGCGGTCTGGTCGATCCCGACCATCAGCGAATCGTCCAGCAGGATCTCGCCCTCCGGGGTCGTGAAGCCGATGATGCCGCAGGGCCCGCCGCAGACCTTCTCGGCCAGCTCGTCATGCGGCAGCGTCCGGACATGCGGCGGCGTGCCGGGAATGGCATAACCGGTATAACCGGAGATCGCGACCAAGAGCGAGGCGACCAGTTTCGCCGAGATCACCATACGGTGGACCCTCCGTGCGAACCTAAGGACGATTGACCCTTCGCCGGCCCTGTGATGTGCTCGGCCCAATGTTCGAAAGCGGAGGCCCTCGCATGATCCGCCATATGTCCGCACTGACCGCGGCCCTGCTCCTGGCCGGCACCTTGCCGTCCATGTCCTATGCCGCCTCCTCCGACTATCCGACCGAGGTGGTCGCGGACTACGTGATCGGCTGCATGGCGAGCAACGGCGAGTCCCAGGACATGCTGCGGCGCTGCTCCTGCAGCATCGACGCCGTCTCCTCCATCATCCCCTACGACGTCTACGAAAAGGCCGACACCATCATCCGCATGCGCCAGGAGGCCGGCGACATGGTGGCGGTGTTCCGCACCGTGAAGTCGCTGGACGACACCGTGAAGCAATTGCGCCTGGCGCAGATCGAGGCCGATTTCCGCTGCTTCTAGCACCGGCCCGGTCAGCTCGCCGCCGGGACCAGCCAGACGTTCTCGAACTT
>DATKNM010000029.1:0-2394 GCA_035541335.1 Binatia bacterium | reverse complement strand
GAGCTTGGAAAGCGAGCTCCGCCAGCGCTTGACACTGGGCGGCGCGCGCTACGATCTGAAGGTCGAATGCTCCGGCACCGCCTTCGTAACGCCGCCCGGGCCGCTGGCCGGGATTCTCTCGGTTGCGGTGCAGGAGATCACCGGCCGCCAGCCGGAGCTCTCCACCACCGGCGGCACCTCGGACGCCCGCTTCATCAAGGATTTCTGCCCGGTGATCGAGTTCGGCCTGGTCGGCGAGACCATGCACAAGGCGAACGAGAACGTCGCCACGGCGGACATCGAGAAACTGGCGCAGATCTACGAGCGGGTCCTCGAGCGCTTCTTCGCATAGGCCGCCACGTAGCGTTCGCCGGCGCTCTCCTCGCCTTCCAAGAAGTGGCCGACTGCCCGCACCGACTCGATACGATCGCAGAGGATCTTCGAGATTGCCAGCATCGGCACCGCCAGCACTGCGCCGGGCACGCCCCACATCCAGTACCAGAAGATCAGCGACAGGATCACGGCGACCGGGTTCAGGGTGAAGCGGCGCGCCAGCAGCGCCGGCGTCACCAGCTCGCCTTCGATCACATGAATGCCGAGATAGAGCGCCCCGGGCAGCAGCGCCGCGCCCGCATCCGCGAACTGCATGAAGCCGGCGACCACGAACAGGCCGACGCCGAACAGCGGACCGAGGATCGGCACGAAGTTCAGGATGAAGGCCAGCGCGCCCCAGAGCAACGGGTCGCCCATGCCGCAGAGCCACATCACGGCGCCGACCGCGATGCCTACCATCGTATTCATGAGGATGATGGTGAAGAGATAGGTCGAGACGTCCTGCTCCACTTGCTGGGAGATCTCGACCGCCCGGCGCTTGTGCTCGAAATTCGGCAGGATCTCGACCGCGCGCCGCAGGAAGGTATCGCCGGAGAGCATCAGGAAGAACAGCACCACAGTGGTGGTCACCACTGCGTCGAGCGCCGCCCGCGTGCCGCTGAACAGGATGTCGAAGACGCCGACCCGCTCCACCGCGATCGGCGCCGCGTTCTTGGCGCCGCCGGCGGCTTGTTGTGCCTTGGCGAGGAAGTCCTGCAGGCCGCTGAGCGAACCCAGCAGCGGCTTCAGGCGTTCCTCGAGACGGGGAATGCCTTCCGACAGGGTCTTGCCCCAGGACGCCGCCGGCATCGACAAAGCCGCGCCGAGTGCGAACAACACCACCGCCAGGATCAGCATCGCGACGATCGCGGCGATCGGCCGGGGGAAGTGCCAGCGCGCCATCGTCCGCACCAGCGGCTGCAACAGCAGCTTCAGGACATAGGCCATCACGACCGGGACCACGATCGTCTGCGCCACGAAACAAGCGGCGAGCACCGCCAGCACGAACAAGCCGCCGAGGAAGATGGTCTTCGGGTCGGTCGGCAGCGGCATCTCCGCCGCGACCGGCTTGCTCGGCGCTTCGTCCGGGCGCAGCTCGTGGATCTGATCGACCGGGATCGGCACGGCGGCACGATCGCTCATGGAGATGCATCCCCGCGCAGCGCGTTCAGGGACAGTCCCCGAGCGTGACCCGAATAGAACCGGCGCGATGGGACAAGGTTCCCGCGGCGGGAACCGCGATCCCTCGCCCGCTAGGCGCGGCGGCGGCGCGAGACCACGACCAGTACGCCGCCGGCGACCACCGCCACGATCCCCGCGATATCGGGGACATGGATCGAGTGCTCCTTCTCGGCGGTGGCGACCAGCGGCCCCACCTCCAGCACCTTCTCTTCGGTCGTATAGGTGAAGCGGCCGGCCACCAGGCCGGCAATGCCAGCGATGATGAGCAGGACGCCGATGATCGCGAGCGGTTTCATGGCATTGCCTCCAAGGATTGCCTCAGTCTTTCCTTCAAGCCCCGTTTGCCTTTCGGCCGGCCGTCCAGCAGCGCGAGAGTGAGGATCTCTTCCGGCTTCAGGCCGTGCGCGTGTTCGCCGGTCGGTGATTCCCGGAGGAGCCGGGTCGCGAGGTCCCCCGAGAGGTAGCGGTCGATGATGGCGGGATGGATGTAGCATTTGCGGCAGATGGTGACGGTGTTGCCGAGCCGGGCGGCGACGTCGGCGATGGCCGCCTTCAGCCGACGCCTGGTTGGCGTCGGATCATCCGCGTCGAGGGCGTCGCGCAGCGTCATCGCCGCGAGCACGGTGCCGTGCCAGGTGCGAAAGTCCTTGGCCGTGATGTCCTCGCCGGCGATCTCCCGGAGATGGGCGTTGACGTCCGAGGAGGTGACGCTCTGCGGTTTCCCCTCGTCGTCGAGATACTGGAACAGCTTCTGGCCGGGCAGTTCCTGGCAGGCGCGCACGATGCGGGCGACCCGGCGGTCGCTGATCTTCAGGCGCCAGGTCTTGCCGCTCTTGCCGGTGAACTGGAAGCGGAGTGCTG
>DATKNM010000028.1:0-9643 GCA_035541335.1 Binatia bacterium | reverse complement strand
GCGAGCCTCGCATAACGCTTGTGGATCGCCTGCAGCTCCTGATCCTCGAGATCTTCCAGATTGAGCAGCGTGTTGTGCGCGCCGTCGAGCGCGCGAATGACCTCGTCCAGTTTCAGATGCATCGCCTGTGAGTCGCGGTTCTGGGTGTTCTGGATCAGGAACACCATCAGGAAGGTGACGATGGTCGTGCCGGTGTTGATGATGAGCTGCCAGGTATCGCTGAAGTGGAAGATCGGGCCGGACACCGCCCAGCCGATGATGATGAGCACGGCCAGGGTGAACGTCGCCGGATGCCCGGCCGCGTGTGCGGTGTGGTTGGCGAAGCTGGTGAACAGCGAATGGCGGTGACGGCGTTCCAAGGCGGGCATTCCAAAGTGGGCTCCGCCTGACCAACCCCATGGGGGCCTTGTGGTTTCCCAGCCATCCCGGCACCGCAAGCCAAGTATGCAGGAAGGGCGCGACGTGCCGGGTGGGTATCCGCGTTAAAAGGGAAACCCGCAGGTTCCAAAATCCCCACCCGAGATCCCAGGTAACCTCTTGAACGCCACCAACTTCCACCCGCGTCCGGCCGGCATGACGCCGCGCGAGGTGCGTCAGATTCTGCTCGGCGTCCTCTTGACCATGTTCCTGGCCGCCCTCGACCAGACCATCGTCGCGCCGGCGCTGCCGACCATCGCCCGGGACCTCCATGAGTTCGATTCCGTCTCCTGGGTCGTGACCGCCTACCTGCTCTCCGCCACCGCCACGACGCCGATCCTCGGCAAGCTCAGCGATCTCTATGGCCGACGCCGGCTGATGGTGGGCAGCGTCGTCGTCTTCGTCCTGGGCTCGCTGGTCTGTGCGCTGGCGCCGAGCATGCTGGTGCTGATCTGCGCCCGCGCGGTGCAGGGTGCGGGCGGCGGTGCGCTGCTCTCGCTCGCCAACACCGTGGTCGCCGACGTGGTCTCGCCGCGCGACCGCGGGCGCTACCAGGGCTATTTCGCCAGCGTGTTCGCCATCGCCGGCATCGCCGGGCCAGTGCTCGGTGGCTTCTTCGCCGAGTATATGAGCTGGACCATGATCTTCTGGATCAACCTGCCGCTCGGCCTGCTCGCGATCCAGATCGCGCGGCGCGCGCTGGCGCGCCTGCCGGTGAAGGGCGTTCAGCACCAGATCGACTATCTCGGCTCGATGCTGATGGCGACCGGCACGGTCAGCCTGCTGCTGGCGCTGACCTGGGGCGGCCACCGTTTCGCCTGGCTGTCGCTGCCGATCGGCGGCCTGGTGCTGTTGTCGATCGTGCTCTTCGTGCTGTTCCTCCGTCAGCAGAGCATCGCGCAGGAGCCGATCCTGCCCTTGAGCCTGTTCGCCAACCCGATCATCCGCATGACCTCGGCGCTCGGCTTCACGATCATGATGATCAACGTCGGCACCAGCGTCTACGTGCCGCTCTACCTCCAGTTCGCGCGCGGCATGAACGCCTATGAATCCGGGCTGGTGCTGATCGCACTGATGGTGGGCGTGGTCGGCGGTGCCCTCATCTCCGGGCAGTACATGCGTTTTCTCGGCCGCTATAAGCTGCCGCCGCTGATCGGCGTCACGGCGGCGGCGATCGGGCTCTTCTATCTCGCCTACGGCGCCGCGGGGCGCAGCAATGCCGAGATCGTCACCGTGCTCACCGTGGTCGGCATCGGCTTCGGCACGGCCTTTCCTTCCATGATGGTCTCGACCCAGAACGCGGCCCATGGCGGCAACATGGGCATCGCCACCGCCAATCATACCTTCTTCCGCTCGCTGGGCGGTGCCGCCGGCGTGTCGTTCTTCGGCGCCATCATCTTCAGCATGCTGGCCTCCCATATCGATATTGCCCGCGGCGCCGATCTCAACGACATCCTGCAACCCGGCCCGGTGCTGGACGCGATCCAGCCTTATCTCGGCGATGCGTTCTCGGCGTTCTTCGGCGCCACCGGCGTCGTCGCCGCACTCTCCGCGGTCGGTTTCATCTTCATCAAGGAAATCCCGCTCCGGCAGAACTCCGGTCACGAGACGCCGATCGGGGAATAGACTTCCGGCCGCACGGCTGTTTCCTATATGTTGCCCCCTGATTTCAGCACGAGGTCAGGAGAAATGGCCGGTTTTACGACGCTCGCGGAGGCCGTCCGCGACAATATCCAGGACGGCGACACGGTCGCCTTCGAGGGATTCACCCATCTCATCCCGTTCGCCGCGGTCCACGAGACCATCCGGCAAAGGCGGCGCGACCTGACCCTGGTCCGCATGACGCCGGACCTGATCTATGACCAGCTGATCGGCATGGGCTGCGCCCGGAAGATGATCTTCTCCTGGGGCGGCAATCCCGGGGTGGGCTCGCTGCACCGCTTCCGCGACGCCTTCGAGAACGGCTGGCCGGTGCCCCTCGAGATCGAGGAGCACAGCCACGCCGCGATGGCCTGCGCCTATGAGGCGGGGGCGGCCGGATTGCCGTTCGCCGTATTGCGCGGCTATCGCGGTGCGGAGCTCGCCAAGGTCAACCCGAACATCCGCGAGATCGTGTGCCCGTTCACCGGCGAGCGGCTGGCGGCGGTGCCGTCGATCCGCGCCGACTGCGCCGTGATCCATGCCCAGAAGGCCGACCGCAAGGGCAACGTCCTTTTGGAAGGCATCATCGGCGTGTGCAAGGAGGCGGTGCTCGGCGCCAAGCGCTCGATCGTGACGGTCGAGGAGATCGTAGACGACTTCGGTCAAGTCAGTCCCAATGCCTGCATCCTGCCGGCCTGGACCATGAGCGCCGTCGTCGAGGTTCCGGGCGGCGCGCATCCCTCCTATGCCCACGGCTACTACAAGCGCGACAACGCCTTCTACAAGGCCTGGGAGGATATCAGCCGCGAGCGGGATCTGTTCCAGCGCTGGATGCAGGAGAACGTGATCAACCAAGGGCCGGAAGCCTTCCTGCGTCATGCGGCGCCCATGCAAGAGGCGGGGGCAGCCTGAGCATGGCCGACTTCACTCCCACAGAGATCATGACCGTCGCCGCGGCGCGGCTGCTCAAGAACGAGGACGTCTGCTTCGTCGGCATCGGCCTCCCCAGCGCCGCCTGTAACCTGGCGCGGCTCAGCCACGCGCCGGAGATCACGCTGATCTACGAATCGGGCACAATCGCCACCAAGCCGGATTTCCTGCCGCTCTCCATCGGCGACGGCGAGCTCTGCGAGACGGCGCTCTGCACCGTTTCGGTGCCGGAGATGTTCCGCTATTGGCTCCAGGGCGGGCGCATCACCCGCGGCTTCCTGGGCGCGGCGCAGCTTGACCGCTTCGCCAACATCAACACGACGGTGATCGGCCGTTACAATAAGCCGAAGGTGCGGCTGCCCGGCAGCGGCGGCGCGCCGGAAATCGCCACGTCCTGCGGCGAGATCTTCATCGTCATGCCGCAGTCGAAGCGGAGCTTCGTCGAGAAGCTCGATTTCGTGACCTCGCTGGGCCATGGCAGGGGCGGCAACGACCGGGCCGCTCACGGCGTCACCACCAAGGGACCGACCAAGGTCATCACTGATCTCTGCGTCATGGAGCCGGATCCGGAGACCAAGGAGCTGACCGTCGTCGGCCTGCATCCGGGCGTCACGCCGGAGGACGTCGCCGCGGCAACCGGCTGGGCGCTGAAGTTCGCCGCCGACCTCGACGAGACGACGCCGCCGACCGATGAGGAGCTTTCGGTCCTGCGTGAGCTGCACCGCCGGACCAACGCGGCACACAGCGCCAAGGCCGCGCAATGACCGGAGTCCGCGACGCCTATATCTGCGATGCGGTGCGCACGCCGATCGGCCGCTATGGCGGAGCCCTCGCGCATGTGCGGACGGACGACCTGGCGGCGGCGCCGATCAAGGCGCTGATGGATCGCGACCGCAAGCTGGATTGGGACAGCCTCGACGAGGTCTTCCTCGGCTGCGCCAATCAGGCCGGCGAGGACAACCGCAACGTCGCGCGCATGGCGCTGCTCCTGGCGGGGCTGCCGGAAAAGGTGCCGGGCACGACGATCAACCGACTCTGCGCCTCCGGCCTCGACGCGGTCGGAAGCGCGGCGCGCGCGATCCGGTCCGGCGAGATCGAGCTCGCCATCGCCGGCGGCGTCGAATCCATGAGCCGCGCGCCGCTGGTCATGGCCAAAGCCGAGGCCGCCTTCCAGCGCAGCGCCGAGATCCACGACACCACCATCGGCTGGCGCTTCGTCAATCCGCTGATGAAGGCGCAATACGGCGTCGATTCCATGCCGGAGACGGCGGAGAATGTCGCCGCGCAGTTCCGGATCACCCGGGCCGACCAGGACATCTATGCCTGGCAAAGCCAGCGCCGCGGCGCCCATGCCGCTACGACCGGCTTCTTCAACGAAGAGATCATTCCGGTCGCGACCAAGGACGCGCGGGGCAAGCCGACCACCGTGCTGCATGACGAGCATCCGCGGCCCGATACGGCGCTCGACGATCTGACGAAACTGAAGACGCCGTTCCGCAATCCCGGCACGGTGACGGCCGGCAATGCGTCCGGAGTGAATGACGGCGCCGCGGCGATGATCCTGGCCTCGGAGACGGCGTTGAAGTCGCACGGCCTGAAGCCCCGCGCCCGGGTCCTCGGCATGGCGACGGCCGGCGTGCAGCCCCACATCATGGGGATCGGGCCGGTTCCGGCCGTGCAGAAGCTGCTGGCGCGCTTGGATCTCAAGCTCCAGGATTTCGATGCGATCGAGATCAACGAAGCGTTCGCGGCCCAAGTCCTCGCCTGCCTCCGTCAATTGCACCTGCCGGACGATGCGGAACATGTGAACCCGAACGGGGGCGCCATCGCGCTCGGGCATCCGCTCGGCATGAGCGGCGCGCGCCTCGCCCTGACGGGTGTTCACCAGCTGGAGCGCACCGGCGGCAAGCGGGCTCTGGTGACACTCTGCGTCGGCGTCGGGCAGGGCGTCGCGCTGGCGCTGGAGCGGGTCTAGCCTCGCGAGAGAGCGACAGTCACTTATACGGCCGCAGCCCGTTCAGGGATCCGTCAAATTACGCTAATCATTTGAGAATTAAAGACGAAACGCTGTCGGCGGCAGCCAAACCGATTCTGCGATCTGTAAAGGCCCGGTCAAGGCTGGCGAGAGAGATTATAGCTCACTATGGCTTCCGCGACAACCACCGCGCGAGAAGTCGACGATGATTCAACCGCGTCGAATTCCGCACTAGGAACTCTGCTGGGTCTTGTCTTCGGGATCGTCGAACAGGATGCGCTGGGCGGCGCCATCCATGTCCTCGAACTGGCCGGAGCGGAGCGCCCAGAGGAAGGCGGCGAGGCCGACCCCGCCGAGGCCGAGGGCGACGGGGATCAGGAACAGCAGAACCGTCATGTCAGTCCTCTCGCTCCCACTCCTTGTGCTCCCAGGCGGGCGCGTCCCAGTCGCAGCGCGTTCAGAATCACGATGATGGAAGAGCTGGACATCGCGACCGCGGCAATCAAGGGGGTCACGAAGCCGAGGATCGCCAAGGGCACGGCGGAGAGGTTGTAGAGCAGGGCGATCGCCAGGTTCTGCCGCACCAGCCGATCGGTGCGGCGCGCCAGCAGCAGCGCGCTCGGCACGGCCTCCAGCCGATCACCCTGGAACACGATGTCGGCGGCGCTCTGGGTGATCTCGGTGCCGCTGGCCGGCGCCATGGAGACATGGGCGCCGGCGAGAGCGGCGGCATCGTTGATGCCGTCGCCGATCATCAGCACCTTGCGTCCCGACTTCGCCAGCGCTTCCAGGCGCGCGACCTTGTCCACGGGCGAGAGCCGCGCGGTTGCGTGGTCGATCCCGAGGCGCTGCGCCAAGTCCTGCACCGGGGCCTCGCGGTCTCCGGACAGGATCTCCAGGCTGAGGCCCATCGCCTTGAGTTGGGCAATCACCGCTTCGGCGTCCGGCCGTAGGCGATCGGAGAACTGGAAGCGCTGCTTCCGCCCGTTCGGGCCGGTGAGCCAGAGCACATGATCGGTGGCGCCATCTTCCGCCTCGCCGGCATACGCGCAACTGCCGAGCTTCCAGACGCCGTCCGGGCCGCTCCATTCCAGGCCGGAGCCGGGATGCTCGACGGCGCCGGTCAGCAGCGTTGCGTCCGGCATGGCGCGCAAGAGGGCGCGGGCGAGGGGGTGCCGGCTGTTGCCGGCGATCCCCGCGGCGATCCGCAGCAGCGCGGGATCGGCGCCGGGCTGGAGCTCGAGACGACCCAGGGTGAGGGTGCCGGTCTTGTCGAAGACGATGTGGTCGACGCCGGTCATCCGCTCCAGGGCGTCCGCGGACTTCAGCAGGATGCCGGCGCGCATCAGCCGTTGGCTCGCCACTACCTGGACGACCGGCACGGCGAGCGCCAGGGCGCAGGGGCAGGTGATGATGAGGACCGCGACGGCGATCATCATCGCATCGGTCCAGGGCAGGCCGCCGCCGAGCCACCAGCCGAGGAAGGTGGTCAGCGCCACGAGATGCACCACCGGCGCATAGCGGCGGGCGACACGGTCGGCAAGGCGGACGAAGCGGCCGCGGCGGGACTCCGCCGCCTCCATCAGGCGCACCATGTCGGCGAGCAGGGTGGAATCGCCTACCGCGTTCACCAGCATGGTCAAGGGGCCGGTGAGGTTGAGCGTTCCCGCGAACAGGCGGTCGCCGGGAGCGCAGTGCAGCGGCGCGCTCTCGCCGCTGATGGTCGAGAGATCGATGTCGCTGGTCCCGGTCCGCACCGTGCCGTCCGCCGGCGCCCGGGCGCCCGGCGAGATCAGCACGGTCATGCCGGGCCGGAGCTGCGAAGGCGGCAGGCTGTGCTGCCGCCCGTCGGGTTCGACCACGGTGGCGGCGACCGCGTTCAGAGCGAGCAGCCGCGCGGCAGTCTGATGGGCGCGTCCGCGGGCGCGACGATCGAGATAGCGTCCGATCAACAGGAAGAACAGCAGCGTGACCGCGGAATCGAAATAGGCGTGGGGACCGGAGCGGAATGTTTCGAACAGGCTGACGGAGGGCGCCAAGATCACCGCGAGCGAAATCGGCACGTCCATGTTGGTGCGCCGGGCCTTGAGGGCGGTAAGCGCCGACCGGAAGAACGGCCGGCCGGCATAGGCGATCGCCGGAATGGCGATGAGGGCGGAGATCCAATGCAGCAGGTCGCGGGTGGTCTGGTCGGCCCCGGACCAGACCGAGACCGACATCAGCATGACGTTGCCGGCGGCGAACCCGGCCACCGCCATGGCGGTCAGGAGTTGGCGGCTCTCCTGGTCGGCGGCGGAGGCGAGGCGCTCGGGATCGCACGGCACCAGGCGATAGCCGAGGCGCGAGACGAGCTGCACCAGGCCTTCGGGGTCGGTTTCCGCGTCGCGCCAGCGCAAGGTCAGGCGGCGGGTCGAGAGGGCCACGCGGGCGATGACGACGCCCGCCTGCTTCAACAGGGTCTGCTCGATCAGCCAGACGCAGGCGCCGCATTGCAGCCCCTCGACCATCAGCGTCAGCTCCTTCTGGCCTTCCGGCGCAGGGCGGGTCCAGGCGGAGAGGTCGAGCTCGATTTCGGTCTCGTCGGGGCGGGTCGGGGGTTGGCTCGGATCGGCGATGCGCTGGTCGTAGTAGCGGGAGAGGCCGAGCGACTGCACCAGTTGGTAGGCGGCGGCACAGCCGTGGCAGCAGAACGTACCTTCACCCTGGAACGGGGCGCCGCAATGCTTGCAAATCAGGGTGGCCGCAACCGGACAGGCGGCGTTCGCCTCATCGAATTGCGGGAGCGCATTCACTTCACGAACAGGCGCTGCGTGGACTGCCAGGGCGCGGAGCCGCCGGTTGCGGAGATGCGCAGCTCCCAGCTCCCGGGGCCGGGCAGATGCACCTCGCCCACATAGACGCCCTGCTCGGTCTCCGACGGGTGGAGTGCGAGCAACTGGTCATAGGCGGTGCTGACCGGCCGGACCACATGGACCGAGACCTTGAGGCCGGTCACCGGCAGGCCGCGCTTGTCGGTGATCCAGAGATGCAGCCGGCGGCTGTCGCCGTTCGGCTGGATGTCGGCCTTCGCGATCCATCCCAGCGCGGTGCTGGCCGCCCCTTCCTTGAGCGCGGAATTGTACTGGACACCTTCCTGATAGTAGCTGTCGGTGTCGAGGCCGCTGAACGTGTGCTCGGCGAAATAGACCATGGTCGCATTGACCGCGATCACGATCAGCATGAAGCCGACGAAGATCCCTGGGATCCAGAGGGCACGCCGGACAGGCTGGCCCGTGGCGCCCATACGCATATTAGTCATTGTCGTGCTCGTCGTCCGGGCCGTGGAAGATGGCGACATGATGACTCTCCTCGCCGGTCGCAAGATCGACCGCTGTGATGGTGATATGGGTGGACTTGTCATGCAAGCTGCCGCGCGGCGCCTTCAGCAGCATGCGGAAGGTGCCGACGGTGTCTGAGGGCACTTTGACGGATGCCGGATCGGCCCCGATGATCTTCAGGCTCATGCCGGAAATACCGTCCGCGGAGACCTTGAAGGCGACCGGAGCCGGATTCTTGTTCGAGATCTTCAGGGTGAATCCGTCCTGGATCTCGCCGTCGGCCAGCTTGACGAAGAGCGGCGAACGGTCACCCTGCACGGCGACGTCGATGGTCGCGCGGGTGCTGAGCGTGAACAGCATCGCGGCCCCCACCAGCACGAGGCCGACCGCGTAGATGATGGTGCGCGTGCGGATGAACTTGAAGCGCGGGAGCTTGCCTGCCGCGCGGGCGGCGCTGTTGGAGAGCGAGTCGTAGGTGATGAGCTCCAGCGGCCGATCGATCTTTGCCATCACGGAGTTGCAGGCATCGACGCAGAGCCCGCAGCCGATACAGGCAAGCTGCTGGCCGAGCCGGATATCGACGCCGGTCGGGCAGACGTTGACGCAGAGATTGCAGTCGATGCAGTCGCCGAGCTTGTCGCTCTCCTTGGCCTTTTTCTTGCCGCGGGGCTCGCCACGCCAGGCCTCGTAGGTCACCAGCAGGCTGTGCTCGTCGAACATCGCCGACTGGAAGCGGGGCCACGGGCACATGTAGATGCAGACCTGCTCGCGCGCCCAGCCGGCCAGCAGATAGGTGGTGGCGGTGAAGAGGCCGATGAACCCGACCTGGCTCAGCGTGGCGTTGAAGTGCAGGAGGTCACGGGTCAGCGTGGGAGCGTCGTTGAAGTACATCACCCAGGCGCCGCCGGTCGCGGCGGCGATCGCCAGCCAGGCGAGGTGCTTTGCGGACTTGAGACCAATCTTCCGCGCCGATAAGGGCTCCTCGTCGAGCTTGATCCGGGCGTTGCGATCACCTTCGATCCAACGCTCCACCTGGAGGAAGAGGTCTGTCCACACCGTCTGCGGGCAGGTGAAGCCGCACCAGACCCGGCCGAGCAGCGAGGTCGCGAGGAAGAGGCCGATGGCGCCCAGGATCAGCAGGCCGGCGAGGTAGTAGACCTCCTGCGGCCAGATCTCGATCCAGAAGAAATAGGCGCGCCGCCCCGGCATGTCGATCAGCAGCGCCTGGTCCGGCCGGCCGGGACCGCGGTCCCAGCGCAGCCAGGGTGCCAGGTAATAGATCGCGAGGAGGGCGGTGAGGGCGCTCCACTTGATCAGCCGAAAGCGCCCAAAGATCCGTTGCGGATAGACCTTTATGTGCTCG
>DATKNM010000027.1:0-4600 GCA_035541335.1 Binatia bacterium | reverse complement strand
GCGGCCCCAAGAACAATGGACGGAGACAATAATGGCCAACGAGAAATCCCAGAGCGTCCAAGACGTTTTCCTGAACAACATCCGCAAGAACAAGATGCCGGTCACCATCTTCCTGGTGAACGGCGTGAAGCTCCAAGGCATCGTCACCTGGTTCGACAACTTTTCAGTTCTGTTGCGGCGAGACGCCCATTCGCAGCTCGTTTACAAGCATGCGATCTCCACCATCATGCCGGCGGGCCCGCTGCAGCTTTTCGAAGGCGCGAAGGAAACGGAGGAGGCTTGAGGCCGGCCTCCGGCGGCCTATTGCCTCTTTGACGCATGTCCAGGCGTAGGCACGGATGACCGATCCTTCCTTTCCCGAGAAATCGCCGCCCGGAAGGGCGACCGTCGATGGCGACGGCGTGCGGCACCACGACCGGGCGCTGGTGCTGCACCCCGCCTTCAAGACCGGGCCAAAGTCGGTCCATGGGGCCGTCTATGTAGGCGGCCGCACGCCCGAGACCCGGCTCGAGGAGGCGGTGGGCCTCGCCCGTGCCATCGATCTCAACGTGGTGGCGGCGGACCTGGTCCGGATCTCCGAGCCGAAGCCGAGCACCTTGATCGGTTCCGGCGCCGTGGCGCGGCTGGGCGAGCTGATCCAGGCCGAGGAGATCGCCGTCGTCGTCATGGACACGGCGATCTCGCCGATCCAACAACGCAACCTGGAGCAGGCCTGGAAGGCCAAGGTGATCGACCGCACCGGCCTCATCCTCGAGATCTTCGGCGAACGCGCCCGGACCCGCGAAGGCCAGCTCCAGGTCGAGCTTGCGGCCCTGAGTTACCAGCGGAGCCGCCTCGTCCGGTCCTGGACCCACCTCGAGCGGCAACGCGGCGGCTACGGCTTCCTCGGCGGCCCCGGCGAAAGCCAGCTCGAAATCGACCGCCGCCTGATCGACGAGCGCATCATCCGCAACAAGCGCGAGCTCGAGGACGTGAAGCGCACCCGCGGCCTGCACCGCAAGGCGCGCCGGCGCGTGCCTTATCCCGTCGTCGCGCTGGTCGGGTACACCAATGCCGGCAAGTCCACCCTGTTCAACCGGCTTTCGGGGTCCGGCGTGCTGGCCGCAGACCTCTTGTTCGCGACCCTCGATCCGACCATGCGGCGCCTCACCTTGCCGAGCGGCCGGGAGATCATCCTCTCCGACACGGTCGGCTTCATCTCGGATCTCCCGACCGAGCTGGTGGCCGCCTTCCGCGCCACGCTGGAAGAGGTGCTGGAGGCAGACCTGCTGCTCCATGTGCGCGACGCCTCGCATCCCGAGACCGAGGGCCAGAAGGCCGACGTCGAGGCGGTGCTGGAGAGCCTCGGTCTCGGCACCCCGGGCGGCGACGTGCTCGGCCAGCGCATGATCGAGGTCCTGAACAAGATCGACCGGATCGAGCCGGAGGCACGCGAGGCACTGCTCGAGCAGGCCAAAAGGCGGCACCCTGCGGTCGCGATTTCGGCGATCACCGGCGCGGGCTGCGCGCAGTTGGTCGAAACGATCGAAAGCAAGCTCGGCGGGCAGCTGCTGACGCGGTCCTATCATCTGGCCCACGACCAGGGCAGTGCTGCCGCCTGGCTCTACCAGCACGGCGAGGTGCTGGCGCGCCAAGACGAAGAGGGCCATTCGGAATTGACGGTTCGCCTGTCGCCGGAGGATACGGAGCGCTTCGAGCGCCGGTTCGGCGTGACGGCGGTAGTGGATCAAAGCGGGGAGGCAAGACGGAGCCATGGCTGAGGTCGCGGTCCCGACCAGGGACGAGATCATCGCACTGCTGAAGGCGGTGCTGGACGGCAGCACCAGCCGCACCGCCGCCGCGGAATGGGCGAGCGAGGTCCAGGAGGAGATGGAGGAGCTCGATCACGACGCGATCGAGCCCGAGATGTGGCATCTGCTGCGGCTCACCGCCAGCCTGGACGTGAAGTCCGGCGAGAACTACCTGCACGACGACGCGGCGGTCCGCGACTGGATCGAAGGGCGGGGATGACCGAAGCGGCACTCACCGCAGCGGTGCCCGATCCGGCCAAGGTGGCCGCGCTGGTGCGTGAGATCGCCCGGGCCGAGGTGCTGCCCCGGTTCCGCCAGCTGGCGCATCACGAGATCCGCGAGAAGAGCCCCGGCGACGTCGTGACCGTCGCCGACGAGGCGATGGAAGCGGCGCTGGCGCCGAAACTTGCGGCCCTGTTGCCGGGCTCGCTGCTGGTTGGCGAGGAAGATTGCGCGCGCGATCCCAAGGTGATGGAGCGGCTCGCCTCGGACCAGCCGGTCTGGGTGATCGATCCCGTCGACGGCACCGCCAACTTCGCGGAAGGGCGCGAGGAGTTCTGCGTCATGCTGGCGCTCGTGGAGCGCGATCAAATCCTCGGCGGCTGGATCTACGATCCGGTGACCGACCGGACCAGCTATGCCGTGCGCGGCGCCGGCGCCTGGAGCGGGGGGCAGCGCCTGACGCCGCCCAAGACGCCGAATGAGCATCGCGGCATCCTCGCCGTCGGCTACAAAGGCGACCGACAGATGGCGCAACGGGTGCAGCAGCGCCGTGCCCGCGTCCAGCAGGTGAAGAGCATCCGCTGTGCGGGCCTCGAATACCTGCGCCTCGCCCGCGGCGAGCTCGATTTCCTTCTGTTCGGCGGCGCCATGCCCTGGGACCACGCGCCGGGCGCGGCGATCATCCAGGAGCTCGGCGGCTACATCTCCTATGTGGACGGCAAGGGCTTCCGCCCCAGCGGCGCGCTTGGGGCCGATGGCATCCTCGCCGCCCGCGACCGCGCAACCTGGGATGAGGTCCATCGCCGGCTGCTGGGCGACGCCTAATCGAGACGGAAAACAAGATCAGCAAGACGAGGAGAGCATGAAGGTCGCGTTTCTGGGGCTGGGGGTCATGGGATTTCCGATGGCGGGCCATCTGAAGAAGGCCGGCCACGAAGTGGCGGTCTACAACCGCACCGCGGCCAAATCCGCGAAATGGGTCGAGACCCACCAAGGGCGCTCCGCAGCGACGCCGCGCGAGGCTGCAGCCGGTGCCGAGATCGTGTTCGCCTGCGTCGGCAATGACGACGACCTCCGCAGCATCGCCGCGGGCGCCGATGGTGCCTTCGCCGGCATGGCGAAAGGCACCCTCTTCGTCGATCACACCACCGCCTCGGCAGAGGTCGCCCGCGAGCTCGCGGAGGTGGCCGCCAAGGCCGGGATCGGCTTCCTGGACGCGCCGGTCTCCGGCGGCCAGGCCGGGGCCGAGAACGGGAAGCTGACCGTGATGGTCGGCGGCGACCAAGCTGCCTTCGACAAGGCAAAGCCGGTGATCGACGCGTATGCCCGCGCCTGCGTCCTTATGGGGCCGGTCGGCAGCGGCCAGCTGACCAAGATGGTGAACCAGATCTGCATCGCCGGTCTCGTGCAGGCGCTGGCGGAAGGCATGAACTTCGCCAAGCGCGCCGGCCTCGACACGGCGAGGGTGGTGGAGGTGATCTCCAAGGGCGCGGCACAGTCCTGGCAGATGGAGAACCGCGCCAGCACCATGGTCGCCGGCAAGTTCGACTTCGGCTTTGCCGTCGATTGGATGCGCAAGGACCTGGCGATCTGCCTCGAAGAAGCGAAGCGGAACGGCGCGCGGTTGCCGGCGACGGCGCTAGTGGACCAGTTCTACGCCCAGGTGCAGCAGCGCGGCGGCAACCGCTGGGATACGTCGAGCTTGATGGACCTGGTGGCGCGGCCGTAGAGCGCTTCCACATTGACGGCCGCAGCCCGATCAGGACCCCGTAAAAGTACTCTAAGTATCTGACATATAATAACGAAGTGCCATCGGCGGGGTCAAAACCGATTTTGCAGTTCGTCAAGGTCCGGTCAAGGTTGGCAAGTGAGAGTATAGCGCACTTCCCGCCCTGGAACAACCATTGCGAGAGAATTCGCTGATCGCAAAATGCACAGCCGGATGAACGCTAGAACTTCCGGATCCGCGCCGGGCTCGCGTCCCATTTCGCTTCCAGTCGCGCCATGTGATGGCGGAGGAGTTGGCCGATCCGCATCTCGCCGAACGGGCGGCCATAGATGCGCTGCGGATAATGGACGTCGGGATAGGAATTGCCTTCGAGCAGCATCGGTCCCGTCGGCGTGATCGCGATGTCCCAGCCCACCAGAACGCGGTCGTTCACCACGCGATGCGCCTGCCGCGCCAGCGTCGCTACCTCATCCCAGCATGGAACCAGGCGGCCGACCAACGGCACGCCGGTCACCGGATGCCGATCATGCCACTGGGAGAGACATTCCGGCTTGTCGCCGGTCATGGCCGAAAGGCGCCCGGTCTCTAGATCGACCGCGGCCGCATATTCGCTGATCGGCTTCTTGACCGGCCAGTCGTCCTCGAGCTTGGCCAGCACGCGCAGATAGGCCATGACCAGCTCCGGCTGCCCGGCCTCGTCGAGGCAGGTGACGGCGCGGAGGGTGATGAGGGAATTGGTCGCGAGGTCGGCCAGTGCCGGATGGTTGCGGAGCTTCGGCTGGACCATCAGGCTGCGGGTGCCGTAGCGGCGGATGAGCGCGCTCACGACCTCGCCCAGCATGCGCAGCTTGCCGTCGCC
>DATKNM010000026.1:0-15482 GCA_035541335.1 Binatia bacterium | reverse complement strand
CGCCATCGACCACCCGGTCGTAGGTCGCGGCGATGAAGTCGATGTAGTCCGGCATGCCGAGCTGGTCGAGGTACTTGCCGGTGTAATCGACGCCCGAGAGCTCCACGAGCCGGGAGCCGTCGAGCCGGAAGCGGTAGCGGCGCGGCGTCCCCTCGACATCGACCAGTGTCACGTAACCGAGGATGTAGCGGAAATCGATGGGATCGATCGCCTCCTTCGCCGGCACCGTGCCCTGGGTGCAGAGGCCGCGCCAATAGCCGAGCAGGCGCCGCAGCCGCTCATCGTGCAGGTCGTCGGTGCAATCCGAAGGCAGGGCAGCCGCGCTCAACGCACACGCCTCCCGAGATCCCCTAAAGGGCCACTTCGCTCGATAAGGAATGCGCGTGTCAAGTGTGCGTGCGGCGGGCGCGGAGAACGCGCGGGAGCCAAGGCATCGCGACCACATGCCGCTTGCCCGATGCCCGGACTCCTTTTAGGGTCGATTCTGCGCCGCAGCATCGCCAAATATACGCATCCATCCATTAGTTCGAGGAGAGCCGCCATGGCCCAGAATGGTCTTGATGTCGTCATCACTTCGGCCGCGCGGACCGCGGTCGGCTCCTTCGGCGGCGCGCTCTCGAAGCTGCCGGCCCACGAGCTCGGCAAGGCGGCGATCGTCGAAGCGCTGAAGCGCGCGAAGGTGGCACCGGACGAGGTCACCGAGGTGATCATGGGCCAGATCCTGACCGCGGGCGAGGGCCAGAACCCGGCGCGCCAGGCGGCGATCGGCGCCGGCATCCCCTATGAGAAGACCGCCTATCAGATCAACCAGCTCTGCGGCTCGGGCCTGCGCGCGGTCGCGCTCGGCTTCCAGGCGATCCGCAACGGCGATTCCGAGATCGTGGTCGCCGGCGGCCAGGAAAGCATGAGCATGGCGCCGCACTGCATGCATCTCCGCAACGGCGTGAAGATGGGCAACGCCGAGATGATCGATACCATGATCAAGGACGGGCTCTGGGATGCCTTCAACGGCTACCACATGGGCAATACCGCCGAGAACGTGGCAAAGCAGTTCCAGATCACCCGCGACCAGCAGGACCAGTTCGCGGCCGCCTCGCAGCAGAAGGCCGAGGCGGCGCAGAAGGCCGGCAAGTTCAAGGACGAGATCGTCCCGATCATCATCAAGGACCGCAAGGGCGACATCACCGTCGATGCCGACGAATACCCGAAGCACGGAACCACGATCGATACGCTCGCAAAGCTGCGCCCGGCCTTCCTGAAGGAGGGCGGCACGGTGACGGCGGGCAACGCGTCGGGCATCAATGACGGCGCCGCGGCGCTCACCCTGATGTCGGCCGAGCTCGCGGCGAAGCGTGGCCTGACGCCGATCGCGCGCATCGTCGCCTGGGCGACCGCCGGCGTCGATCCGGCGATCATGGGCACCGGCCCGATCCCGGCCTCGCGCGCCGCCTTGAAGAAGGCCGGCTGGAAGACCGACGACCTCGATCTCGTGGAGGCGAACGAGGCCTTCGCCGCGCAGGCTTGCGCGGTCAACAAGGACATGGCCTGGGACCCGGCGAAGGTCAACGTCAACGGCGGCGCGATCGCCCTCGGCCATCCGATCGGCGCCTCGGGCGCGCGGGTGCTGGTGACGCTGCTGCACGAGATGCAGAAGCGGAACGCGAAGAAGGGTCTTGCGACGCTCTGCATCGGCGGCGGCATGGGCATCGCCCTCGCGGTGGAGCGCTGAAGCGCCCGCCAACGAGCGGGCGCAAAATACCAACAGAAGACGTTAAAGCAGGGAGGAGTCATGGGACGGGTTGCGGTGGTGACCGGCGGCACGCGCGGCATCGGCGAGGCGATCTCGATCGCGCTGAAGAATGCCGGCTATACGGTGGCGGCGAATTATGCCGGCAACGACGCGGCGGCGAAGGCGTTCCACGACAAGACCGGGATCGCGGTCTTCAAGTTCGACGTCGCCGACTTCAAGTCCTGCGAGCAGGGCGTGGCCGAGATCACGGCAAAGCTGGGCCCGATCGACGTGCTGGTGAACAATGCCGGCATCACCCGCGACACCACCATCGTCAAGATGACGCCGGAGCAGTGGGAGAACGTGATCCACACCAACCTCACCTCCTGCTTCAACATGTGCCGGCTGGTGATCGAGGGCATGCGGGCGCGGAGCTTCGGCCGGATCGTCAACATCGGCTCGATCAACGGCCAGGCCGGGCAGTACGGCCAGGTCAACTACGCCGCGGCGAAGTCCGGCATCCACGGCTTCACCAAGGCGCTGGCGCAGGAAGGCGCCTCGAAGGGCATCACGGTCAACGCGATCGCCCCCGGCTATATCAACACCGACATGGTGCGCGCCGTGCCGCAACCGGTGCTGGAGAAGATCGTCGCCAAGATCCCGGTCGGGCGCCTGGGCGAGGCCTCGGAGATCGCCCGCGGCGTCCTGTTCCTGGTGGCCGACGATGCCGGCTTCGTCACCGGCTCGACGCTCTCCATCAACGGCGGCCAGCACATGTATTGAGCGGAGAGACAGCAGCCATGGCCCTGATGCCGTTCATCGAGGAAGCCGACGCCTCGCCCGAAGTGAAGGCGGTCTACGAGGACATCAAGGCGACCCGCAAGGTCGACTGGATCAACAATTTCTGGAAGGTTCTCGCCAACGACCCGGCGACACTGAAGCGCACCTGGGAGGACCTGAAAGAGATCATGGCCCCGGGAACCGCGCTCGACCCGGTGGTGAAGGAGATGCTCTATCTCGCGGTCAGCGTCACCAACAACTGCGAATACTGCATCGTCAGCCACACCGCCGCCGCCCGGAAGGCCGGCATGA
Source organism: Binatia bacterium (assembly GCA_035541335.1). Taxonomy (GTDB): domain Bacteria; phylum Pseudomonadota; class Alphaproteobacteria; order Dongiales; family Dongiaceae; genus Dongia. The sequence continues at coordinate 12,661 of DATKNM010000026.1, read as the reverse complement.
ACGACGCCATGCTGGCGGAGCTGGTCTCGGTCGTCGGCATGGCCAACGCCACCAACCGCATGGTCAACGCCTATCGCGTCGAACCGGACGAGAAGCTGCTGCAGGCGGCAAAGGGCGGGAAGAAGAACTAGCGCTCCCGCAGGTGATCGCGGATCCAGGCGGCGAAGGCCTCTTCTTCCAACTCGCCGGATGCAACGCCCAATATGATCTGGGTGGCTTCCACCGGGGTCGCCACCAACCTCCAGCCGTTCAGTCCCAGGAACAGACCGACTGAAAGGAATGCGGCGCGCTTGTTGCCGTCGGCGAAGGGATGGTTTCGTGCCAACCCCACGCCGTAAGCTGCCGCGAGGGCGGCGATATCAACGTCGGGCGCGTAGGCCTTCAGGTTCAGGGGGCGTGCCAGGGCGGAATCCAGCAGGCCCTCATCGCGCAGCCCCGACAACCCCCCGTGTTCGGCGAGGCTCTCGTCGTGAAGGAGCAACAGCGCCTGCTTGTCGATCCAGAAGGGGCCGCTCATTTTGCGAGCGCGCGAAACGTGTCGCGATACTCCTTCATGAAGTCGCGACCGAGCTTCAACTGCTCCTCGACCGAAGGATCGTAGGGAGTCAGCAGGTATCCGTCCTTCGTCTCGACGACGAAGAGCTGATCTCCCTTCTCGACCTTGAGCCGGGCGAGCACTTCCTTGGGCAGGATCACGCCGGCGGAGCTGCCGATGGTGGTGATCTTGAGCTTCAGCATGGCGGCCCTCCATTGTTATAATATCTATTATAATCACTGCGCTGACGGAAGACGAGCCGATATTTCACAGAGCCGGCAAGCTGTTAGCAGTTGCCACGCCGCCGCCTCAGACTTTGTTAACCATCCCGCGCGAGACTGGGGCCTGACCAATATGAGGGGGCCGATGGCCCAGAAGGAAATGGCCCAGAAGGAAGCGGCGAAGGCCCCGGAGTCCAAGGCTCCGGAATCAAACGAACCGGAAGAGGTCCAGGAGCCGTTGCAGCCGAGCGAGCTCGACGAACGGACCCATGCCGAGATGCTGATGTTCTATCAGGAGGCGGTGAAGACCAGCCGCTTCGGCAAGGCCCAGCAATGGCGTTCCATGGCGATCGGCGTGTTCGCGATCTTCGGCTTGGGCGTGCTCGGCGCCCACGTTCCGAAGGAGGATCTCCTCTTCCGCGTCGCGCAGTTCCTGGCGGTGGTGGTGGCGCTCGCCGCCATCTATCTCATCGTCTTCTATCAGTACTGGCAGAACACCGAGCGCGAGAAGCTGGTCAGGATCATGGCGCGCTTCTCCAATCTCGCGCGGTCGATCCGCAGCGTATCCTCGGGGCGCGAGGCGTTCCTGCGCCGCTTCGTGGTGCTCGGCTTCATGATCCTGGTGACCCTGGCTTCGGCCGTGCTGATGATCGTCTATCTCAACCAGCTGCCGGACCAGCCGCCGCTTCAGTAGGATTGGGCTATTTCCCGCTGCCGGCGACGTCCTGGGTGTCGCGCGTCAGGTAATAGGCGAGCAGGATCGGGCCGAAGGTGATCACCATCACCATGACCGCCGCCACGTTGGTGACCGGCCGGTCGTGGGGCCGCGACAATTCCTTCAGGATGAAGATCGGCAAGGTCGCCTGATTGCCGGCGGTGAAGGTCGTCACGATGATCTCGTCGAAGGAGAGCGCGAAGGCGAGCATGCCGCCCGCGAGCAGCGCGGTCGCGAGATTGGGCAGGATCACGTGCCGGAAGGTCTGGAACCCGTTGGCGCCGAGGTCCATCGAGGCCTCGACCAGGGCCGGCGAGGAGCGCCGCAGCCGCGCGATCACGTTGTTGTAGACGACGACGATGCAGAAGGTGGCGTGGCCGAGGATCACGGTCCAGAAGCTGAACGGCAGGCCGGCAAGGTCGAAGGCGGCGCGCAGCGACATGCCGGTGACGATGCCGGGCAGCGCGATCGGCAGCAGGATCAGCAGCGTCACCGTCTCCTTGCCGAAGAAGCGGAACCGATACATGGCCGCCGCCGCCAGGGTGCCGAGCACCAGCGCCAGCAGCATCGCCACCAGCGCCACGCGGAGCGAGAGTCCGAGCGCCTGCCAGAGATCGTCCCGGGCGAAGGCGACGCCGAACCACTGCAGGGTCAGGCCCGGTGGCGGGAAGCTGTAGGAGCGGTCGTCGGTGGTGAAGCAATAGAGGATGATGAAGAGGATCGGCACGTTGAGGAACAGCGCGCCGAACCACGCCGCCGCGGTCAGGCCGAAGCCCGCTTTCGCCTTGCCGTCGCTAGAGCGCATCGAAGGCTCCGAAGCGCTTCGCGATCGTGAGATAGATCGCCATGATCACGATCGGCACCACCGCGAAGGCGGCGGCCAGCGGCAGGTTGGAGGCCGTGCCCTGGTATTGATAGACGAGCTGGCCGATGAACGGCCGCGACGAGCCCACCAGGTTCGGGATGATGTAGTCGCCGAGGGTGAGTGAGAAGGTGAAGATCGATCCCGCGGCGACGCCGGGCACCGAGAGCGGCAGGATCACCTTGCGGAAAGTCTCGCGCGGACGGGCGCCGAGATCGCTCGAGGCCTCGATCAGCGACTTCGGCACGCGCTCCAGCGCCGCCTGCACGGGCAGCACCATGTAGGGCAGCCAGATATAGACGAAGACGATGGTGGTGCCGATCTGCGAGGTGCCGAGCGAGGCGCCGCCGATATCCGGCACGGAGAGGACCCAGTCGAGCGGCGCCGACAGCCCGAGATGCCCGAGAAACCAGGTGAGGATGCCCTCCTTGGCGAGGATCAGCTTCCAGGAATAGACCCGGACCAGGTAGTTCGACCAGAGCGGCAGCATGACCGCGACATAGAACACGGCCTTCGCCCGCGGCCCGGCATAGCGCGCCATGTAATAGGCGAGCGGGAAGGCAATGGCGGCAGAGATCAGCGTCACCACCGCGGCGGTCAGCACCGTGCGCTGGATCACGCCGAGGCTGGTCGCGTTGAAGAGCTCGGCATAGGTGGCGAGGGTCGGCTGGTAGACCACCTTGCCGGTGAAGTCGTCCACCGAGAAGAAGCTCTGCGCCAGCAGCGAGAACAGCGAGCCGAGGTAGATGATGCCGAGCCAGAGCAAGGGCGGCAGCAGCAGCAACACCAGCAGCAGCTTCGGCCGCACGTAGAGCGCGGTCGAGGCACGGTGAAGCAGCGAAGGTGTCGCCGGGGCGGCGAGGGTCGTGTCGGCAGCCAAGATCGGCACTCGATTCTGCGGAAGTGGCGCTATTGAGCGGAGCGGAGGTATGGCGGTCAAGCACGCCGTGGAAGGACGATGTAGTCTGAACAATAATGTAAGCAATTCCAATTGCTTGCCGTTAAGTGCGCCGGGCTGAGCGAATATTGCCGAACCCGGCGCGGCATGGCGCGTTACGGCTGGTGCACGGGGATGAGTCCCGGCCTCTCGGTCAGGGAGCTGGCATGATCGCAGTCAGAGCCACGTCACCTCAGACCATTCGGCGACGAGCCTTCTAGCCATGCGCCGGGCCTTCGCGTCGCAGGCTTCGCTGATCGTCGGCATCTCGCTGGTGCAGTTGGTGAATGGCTACATGGGCACGCTGGTGGGAATCCGGTTGGCTGCGGCCGGCACGGATGCCGTCGGCACCGGGATCGTGAGCTCGGCTTTCTTCCTCGGCTATGCGGTCGGCTCGGTCCGGTCCAAGGCCATCATCCAGCGGGCCGGGCATATCCGTGCCTTTGCGGCCTTCGCCGCCCTGGTCGCCTTCGCCATCCTCGGTCTCTCCCTCTACTTTCACCCGATCCCATGGACGATCTTCCGGTTGATCATGGGATTCGGCTGCGCCGGTCTCTTCGTTGCCACCGAGAGCTGGCTCAGCGCCAAGGCCGAGGCCGGAAGCCGCGGCAAGATCTTCTCGGTCTACATGGTCGCAACCTACCTCACCTTCGGCGGCAGTCAGTTCGTCCTGCTGCTGGGATCGCCGGATGGGTCTCTGCTCTTCGAGCTCGGCGCGATGATCCTCTGCGTCGCCGTCGTCATGGTTGCGACAACGCGCAGCGAGCAGCCGTTGATAGCACCGGTTGCGCATCTCCAGGCCGGCGAGCTGCTGCGCGCGGCGCCGGTCGCAGTCCTCGGATGTCTCGTCGCCGGGATCAACAGCGGCGCCTTCTACGCCTTGATGCCGGTCTTCGGCCAGGACAGCGGATTCCCAATCCTGAAGATCTCCTCCTATATCGCCCTCGCGATCTTCGGCGGCATGATCCTCCAGGTGCCGGCGGGGAAACTCTCCGATCGGTTCGATCGGCGCCTGGTCGCCGGCTTCTGCGCGCTTGGCTTTGCGGCGGTCGCGTCGAGCCTGCAATTCGCCCGGGGCACCTTGGCGTTCGAGCCGCTATGGCTGCTGCTGGGCGGCTTCATGTCGATCATCTATCCGGTCAGCGTCGCCCATGCCAACGACCGGATGCCGGCGGAGCGGGCGGTCGTGGTCAGCGGGCGCCTGATCCTGATTTCCGGCGTGGGCTCGGCGCTCGGACCACTGCTGGGGTCGGCTGTCATGTCGGCCTTCGGCATCCGCGGCCTGTTCTACTTCATGACCGCGACCGCGGGTGCCTTCGGCCTCTTCGCCTTGGCGCGCGGATTGGCGGTTCGCCCGCCATCCTTCAAGCGCTCCCGCGCCTTCCTGCTGCTCGAAGCGGTCTTCGCGCAGGACCTGGCACATGCGCCGCGGGAGGCGTCGCACTGATCCGACCGATCCCGGTTGGTTGATCCAGGGCGACCGTATCCCCGGCGTGTGAGATTTCCACCTGGCGACCTCTTTCAAGTCGCCCGCAGGACTTGCGACCGCGAGAACACCGGCGTATTCCTGACGGCGACCGCGCATCTCGCGGCAAGGGCCAGCATGAGCCACTGAAACCTCTCCGTTCGAAGCCTTCGGCAATTTGCGCCCGGACTCCGTCCGCGCGCGCCCAGGGCAACGAACAGGAGGAGTGGCCATGCAGAAGGACGTCAACGCGGTCCGGGTCCGTCGACCCGGCCTGGTCATCCATCTCTCTCACGAAGCCAATCGTCAGCTCGCGGCCACGGGCCGCAACGCCAAGGCGTTGCGGCAAGGCTTGGCGCGGGCGGCGGTCGGCGCGCTGGTCGCGGCGCGGCGTCCGGTCGTTCATTGCCTGGGCTTCGCCTGGCAGGGCCGCTGCTGGGCGATCGCGTCGCGGGTTTCCCGGAGCGGCGCGCTGATAGTCGAGGTGGGACTAGCGGAGCGTGTTCTGCCGCTCATCGTGGCGGCAGCGCCGGAGATCCGGCGCAGTGCAGGGCCCGGCACAGCACGGTCTGCGAAGCGGGCGCCGATCCGGTCGGCAGCGCGCTGATCGGGGTTGCAGGCACGATACAGGCGGACTGCGCGACGCGGCGGTGGATGCCGCCGCGTCGCGGGGCTGCATCAGCGAGGCGCGAGGTAGAGGCGCAGGCCATCGACCACCTGCGCGATCGCCGCCTTCGTCGAAGGCACCTGGCGCAAGGCGTTCAGCAGCACGAAGTCGTGGATCGTGCCGTTGTAGCGGACGGCGTCAACCGTGACGCCGGCGGCCTTCAGCTTGCGGGCATAGGCCTCGCCCTCGTCGCGGAGCGGGTCGTTCTCCGCCGTGATCACGAGCGCCGGCGGCAGGCCCTTCAGCTGGTCGAGGCCGGCGCGCAGCGGCGAGACATAGGGGTTGTCCCGCGTCTTGGCGTCGGGCGCGTAGAGATCCCAACCGTACTTCATGAAGTCCCGGGCGAGGAAGCGCTCCGTCCCGTAATCGCGATAGGACTGGGTATCGACGCTGGCGTCGGTCGCCGGGATGAGCAGGGCCTGGAAGGCGATGGCGGGGCCGCCGCGCTCCTTGCTCATGATCGCGAGTGCCGCCGCCATGTTGCCGCCGACCGAGTTGCCGGCGATCGCGATCCGACTGCCGTCGGCACCGATCTCGTCCCCGTGCGCCGCCACCCATTTCAGCGCGGCGAAGCATTCGACGAGCTGGGTTGGGAAGCGGGCGTCGGGCAGCGGCGTGTATTCGACGAAGACGCCGATCTGCCCCGAGCCGACCACGAGATCCCTGAGCAGGCGCTGGTGGTTCTCGAAGTTGCCGACGATCCAGACGCCGCCGTGGATGAACAGCAGCACGCCCGGCTTGCCGCTCACCTTCTGCGGTGTCATGACGTAGATCCGGACCGAGCGCCCGTCCTGCTGGATCGTGCGTTCGGTCACCGTCACCCCGGATTCATCGACCGGCGTGTCGTTCTGCAGGCCGGTCAGGATCTGCTGCGGCCGGGGCTGTGGCAGTGTCCAGAACGGGCTGCTGTCCTGGTTGATCTTGGCGAGGAACGACCGCACTTGCGGGTCGATCCGCGGGTCGTTGGCGGCGTCCGGCGCGGCCAGGGCGAGGGTGGCGTGGGTCATGAGGGTTGCTCCTAGGCAAAGGGTTGCGAGGAGTTGGGCCATTTTCATGGGGCACATCCTTTCTCACCGGCAGGGCGCCGGTACGGCTCGTGTAACCCGGGCAAAGCCGCCTTCGCTTCTGTCAGATGACCGGTCCGATGACCGGTGGTCGGATCCGTCAGTCCGCGGATCCGGCTTCGGCCGCGAGCGCCGAATGCAGGCCGGAGCGTGTCGTGATGCCGAGCTTCGGGAAGAGCCGGTGCAGATGGTAGCCGACCGTCCGGTGAGAGAGATAAAGCCGCGCGCCGATCTCCTTGTTGGAAAGCCCGCCGGCGGCGAGCTCGGCGATCTGCAGTTCCTGCGGGGTCAGCGTGTCGAGCGCACGGCCGGCCCGCGGGCGGCTGGCTTCCCCTGCCGCGCGCAGCTCCCGTCGCGCCCGATCTCCCCAGGGAGTTGCCCCGAGCGCATCGAAGATGTCACGCGCGGTGCGCAATGGCACACGCGCGTCCATGATTCGACGCTGTCGCCGCAGCCATTCGCCGTAGGCCAACAGGCAGCGTCCATGCCGGAACGGCCAGCGCTGCGTGTCCGCGCCGAGTGCATCCTGGAAGAATCTCTCGGCTTGTTCGGTCGGAGCCAGGAGGGCCTTGCAGTAGGAGAGGGACATCCGCAGCCACGGGACGGCGATGGGTCCCGATCGGCGCTCGAACGCCTCAAGCGTCGCGGCGGCGGCGCCTTCCTGGGCGCAGGAAACGGCTGCTTCGACATAGTCCGCGAGGCAGCAGAACTGTACCCCCGCGCAGAATGCCGGATCGCCCGGCGTCCATATGCGCAGCAGCTGGCGGTAAGCCTCGAGCGGCCGTTCGGCGCTCAGCGCGATCATGCCGCGCGCATACTGTGCCGTCGCCCGCCAGAAATTACTTCCCGGCGAAAGCAGCAGACGCTCCGCCTGCGAAGCGTGGCTCTCGGCGATGTCGAACTGCCCGCGGCGGCCTTCGACCATGGCCTGCACGATGGTAGACGCGGCGACCCACACCGTCTGTCCGGTTTCTGCGCCGAACTGGACGGATTCCGCAGTGTTCTTCAGGGCGCCCGTCCAGTCACCCGTTTCGATCTGGGCGCAGGCGCAGCCGTATAGGACGCGCGCGAGATTGCCGAGGCGCCCCTGCTCGCGGAACGTCGCGCTGGCCGCGGTCAGCCAGCGAATACTGAAGTCGAACGCGCCGACCACATTCCCCGTGTTGCCCAAGATCCACGCGACTGTCGGGTCCTCGATGGTCGCCGCGGCGTGGGCCACAAGCCGATCGTAGACCTCGCGGCCGTAGGGGGCCAGGTCGGCATAGGCGGCGATCCCGATCCGGCGGGGATCGTCGGCGGACAGGCCCAGTTCACCGGCGGCGGCCAGGATATCCGCACCGGCCGTGCCGCTTGCGTTGCCCCACCAACAGCGCTGCGCCGCGCGCCACAGCAGCCTGACCGCCAGATTGGTGTCTCCGTGAGCCTGGGCGCTGGCCGCAAGCCTCGTCAGCTCGCCGACCCGCGCGGGTTCATTGACGGCCAACGGCTGCCCGATCTCGCGGATCCATGCGACGCGCGCACGCATGTGCCCATCCGCGTCCGGCACGTCCGCGCCTTGCAGCAGCCGCTCCATTGTTTCCGCTTGGCCGAGATCGACGGCCGCCTCCGCCGCGCGCAGCAGCCGGTCGGATCGCGACTGCGGCGTGCCGCTCAGCCGCGCCGCGACCTCCAGGATCTCGATCGCCATCGCGACCGCCCCGCGACGCAAGGCGCGGGCCGCCATGCGATCGTGCTCGGCCGCGAGTTCCTCGTCCGGCCCAATCGCTGCGGCCGCCCGGTGCCAGAGTCGGCGATCGAGCTGGTCCCCGATCACCGCCGCCAGGGTGGCATGAACCCGGTGGCGCGCCACGGGATCGGCGGCCTGGTGCACTGCGGATCGCACCAGAGGATGGCGGAACCGCAGGTCCGGCCCGTCGATCTCGACCAGCCCGGCGGTGATGGCCGGCGCCAGGAGATCGAGCCCGACCTCGCCGCCGAGGATAATCGCGGCGGCGCGCAGCAGCTCGTGCATCGAGGTCCCGTCGTTCTCGGCGGCGATCAGCAACAGCTGCCTGGTCGCCTCGGGAAGCTCCCCCAGGCGCCCGGAGAAGGCCCGCTCCAGGCGCTCGGTCAGCGGCAGCCAGGGCATAGCGTCCGCGCTCGGTCCTTTCGCGCCGCGCGGCAGCTCCACCAGGGCCAGCGGATTCCCGGCCGCCTCTTCGAGCAGCCGGCCGCGCAGCTCGACCGGAAGCCCCGGCGCATGGGCATCGAGCACTGTCGCCGCATCGTCGTTATCGAGGCGGGCGAGATGCACGCGGTGGATGTCGGTCCCCTGGAACGGGCGATCGAAGCCGTCGCGCATCGCTGCCATGAGGACGACCGGATCGGAGCGCAGCCGCCGGGCGACAAAGGCGAGGACGTCGCAGGTCTCCCGGTCGAGCCAGTGCACGTCGTCGGCCAGCACCAGGATCGGCTTCCGGGCCGCGCTCTCGGTCAGGAGGGACAGCGTCGCGAGTCCCACCAGGAAGAGATCGGGCGGCGCCGTGTCGTCCCGGACGCCGAAGGCCGCGAGCAGCGCAGCTTGCTGACGCGGCGGAATGCGCCCGACCTGCTTCATCAACGGCCGCAATGCCAGTTCAAGGGCCGCGAACGGCAAATGGACCTCGGCGAGGATGCCGGCCATCGTGATGACCGAAACCTGCCGCTCTTCCGCTTGTCGGCTGGCGACTTCGAGAAGTGCGGATTTACCGATTCCCGGCTCTCCGCTGAGCAGGAGTGCCGATCCGCTTTCCTGGATCTCGCCGAGGAGGCGATCGATCAGCGCGAGGCACTGCTCTCGACCACGAAGCACGGGCAACGGCCGATCCGCGCGCAGGCGCTTCCTGCTCCGCCGCGTTGCGCCTTTGCTCCTTTGACGGCTCATCGTCCAGCCTCGGAAAGCGGAGGAAGGCCCGGGCTTCAAGCGGGTCCGCGTCTTCCGACATTAGCCCTTCCGCATTCGGTTCGTCGAGCGGGCGATCCTGATGTGCTGCGGCCCTTCCTTAGAGCCGCACCCAGGTCAGCTCGTGCTTGTTGTGGTGGAGATGGAGGATGCGTGAGCCGGGAATGGCGGAGAAGTCGCGCATGGCGGCGAAGTCTGTCTCGCCCTGGAACTTGATGGTGCAGGCGAAGCGGCGGACGGTTCCGGCGTCGAGCCACTTCCTGACCGTCGCCAGCAGGCGCTTCGGGTAGCAGATCACGTCGGAGAACAGCCAGTCGACCGGTCCCACGGATCCGGGATCGAGCGCGAAGGCGCTTTCCAGCCGCTGCTCGACATGGGGCAGGCGCGCGACCGCGGCGTGGAGCGGCGCCTTGTCGATGCTGAGCACCCGGGCGCCGAGCCCTTGGAGCACCCAGGTCCAGCCGCCGGGGCTCGCCCCGAGGTCGATGCAGAAGTCGCCGGGCGAGGGACGCATGCCCAGGATGGTGAAGAGCTCCCAGAGCTTGAGGTAGGCGCGGCTCGGCACCGTGCGGTCCTCGACGAACTCGGCCTCGCCGTTGGGGAAAGCGCTGGAGCAGCGCGGCGCGGCGAGCAACGTGTCGGGATCGATCAGGGTCCAGGATCCGAGCGGCGCCGTCGGCGCGGGATCGCCGAACCGGAGCGGCTTCGCCGAGACCTTCGGCAGGCGTTCCGCGATCAGCGCGGCACGGCGGTGATGCGAGAAGGAATAGAGCGCCCAGTTGCGCTGCAGGGCGCGGAGTTGCTTCGCCGCATCGCCGATCGAGGCGATCCGAAGGCGCACCGGATCGTGCCAGACATTGGCGGTCCAGGCGATCGGCCGCGCCGGACCGGCGGCAAGGACCAGGCGGCCGTGGGTCTCGATCGCGGCATCGCCGAGCTCCTCCTGAAGCTCGGCGACGAATCCGTCCGGGGCGAGATAGCCGGTCAGTCCAGCAGACCGGCCGCTATCGGCGGTCATCGTGCGAGGATCTCGACGCCCTCGGCATTACCGATCACGGCCTGGGAGGCGAGATCGATGAAGAGACCGCTTTCGATCACGCCGGCAATCCGCTTGATGGAGGCTTCGAGGCCGGCGGCGTCGGGGATCGCGTCGAAGGAACAATCGGCGACGTAGTTGCCGCCGTCGGTGACGAAGGTCGCGCGGTCGATGCGCCGCAGCTCCGCGGTGCAGCCGAGGCCGCGCAGGCGCTCGAGAACCGCCTGCCAGCCGAACCGGACGATCTCGACCGGCACCGGCGTTGCCGCGCCGAGCTGCTGCACCAGCTTGGTCTCGTCGGCGACGATGACGACGGTCTTGCTGGCGCTGGCCACGATCTTCTCGCGGAGCAGCGCCCCGCCGAGGCCCTTCACCAGGTTGAGCGTGCCGCGTTCGACCTGGTCGGCGCCGTCGATGGCGAGATCGATCTGCGGGCTGCGCTCGAAATCAGTCAGGGGGATGCCGAGGCGTTTGGCGATGACGGCGGTGCGCTCCGAAGTCGGAATGCCGCCGCCGATCCAGAGGCCACCCGCGATCCGCTTCGCCAGGGCTTCGAGCGCCAGTGCGGCGGTCGAGCCGCTGCCGAGGCCGAGCACCATGCCGTCCTCGACCAGCGCGACGGCGCGTTCCGCCGCGCGGCGCTTGGCTTCCATCTGCGCGGGGTCGATGCGTTTCACGCCGCACCCTTGGCGGCCCGGCGCGCCTCGATCTCCCTCAGGATCGCGCGGACGATCTCCGGCGGCGACGGCGCGACATCGACGGTGATCGCATTCTCGTCGGGAGTCGGCGCCTGGAGCTCGTCGAACTGGCTCTTCAACAGGCTCGGCGGCATGAAATGACCCCGCCGCGCCTCGACCCGCTGCCGGATCAAATCGTAGGAACCTTCGAGGAAGACCAGCGCCACGTTGGGACGCCCGCATTCCAGCATGTCGCGATAGGAGCGCTTCAGCGCCGAGCAGGCGATGACGGCGGATTCGCCGTCGCGCAGCAGCGCATCGATCTTCGCCGCAATGCGCCTCAGCCAGGGCAGGCGGTCCGCCTCGGTCAGGGGCACGCCGCTCTTCATCTTGGCGATGCTTTCCGGCGAATGGAAGGAATCGGCGTCGAAGAAGGGGCAATGCAGCGCGCCGGCGAGCAGTTCGCCGATCGTGGTCTTACCCGAGCCCGAGACGCCCATCACCAGGGCAACGATCGGCGATCCCGGCGCGATGCTCATCGGCGCAGCTCCGCCGGCAGCACGACCGGGCGCCAGGCGCGGCCGGTGCGGGCGGTGAGCTCGTCCGCCGCCTCCGGCCCCTGGCCGCCGGACGGATAGGTGGTGATCGGCGTGTCGTCGACCGCCCATGCGTCGATCAGCGGCTGCACGATCCGCCAGGCCTGGACGACGGTGTCGGCCCGCATGAACAAGGTCGGGTCGCCGACCATGACGTCGTAGAGCAGGGTCTCGTAGCCGACATTGGGTTCCGGCGGGAACCAGTCGTGGTAATGGAAGTCCATCTTCACCGCGGCAAGCTCGACGCCGGGGCCGGGACGCTTCACCTCGAACTGCAGCGAGATGCCTTCGTCGGGCTGGATGCGAATCACCAGCCAGTTCGCGCGCAAATGCTCGACCGGCGTGTCCTTGAACGGCGCGGCGGGCGCCTGCTTGAAGCGGATGGCGATCTCGGTCTTGCGATCCGCGAGATGCTTGCCGGTCCGGAGGTAGAAGGGCACGCCCGCCCAGCGCCAATTGTCGATCTCGAGCTCCAGCGCCACATAGGTCTCGACCTGCGACCGGGGCGAGACGTCCGGCTCGTCGCGGTAGGCGCGGACCGGCTCGCCGGACATCGTGCCGGCGTCGTATTGCGCCCGCACCGCGCGCCAGGGCTCGACCGGCCGGATCGCGTGCAGCACCTCGGTCTTCTTGTTGCGGATCGAGGCGGCGTCGAACCGGGCCGGCGGCTCCATGGCGACGAGAGACAGCAGCGAGAGCACATGGTTCGGCACCATGTCGCGGAGGGCGCCGGTCGCCTCGTAGAACTTGCCGCGCTTCTCCACCCCGACGGTCTCCGCCGCGGTGATCTGCACGTGGTCGACCCGGTCGCGGTTCCAGAGCGGTTCGAACAATCCGTTGGCGAAGCGGAACGCCATGATGTTCTGCACCGTCTCCTTGCCGAGATAGTGGTCGATGCGGAAGATCTGGTTCTCCTTCAGGGTCTGCAGGATCCGCTCGTTCAGCGCCTGCGCGGATTCGAGGCTG